>JAYRVB010000254.1:0-9618 GCA_041918775.1 Chitinophagales bacterium | reverse complement strand
ACTCGAATTACTTGAACACTACAAGAACGGAAAACTCGATGGCGAACAAAAACGCTTCGTGCAAGGCAAAACAAGTCGCGTATTGAAATCTGCCTATAGTTTTAAAGAAGGTATGCTGCACGGCACTTGTTCCGAATTTACCAATGAAGGAAAATTACAGTCGCAAAGCACCTACATCATGGGCAAAAAAAATGGTCCGGCTTCCTGGTATTTCAGCAACGGAAAAATGGCCATGACGCAAACGTATACCAACGACCAGCTCAATGGTACACAGAGTGTGTTTAATGTAGATGGCATTCTGATAAGCCAGGGTAACTACAAAGACAACATGCGCGAAGGACAATGGACAGAATACTACGATTCAGGTAAAATGAAAGCCAAGGGCAGTTATACCAAAGACAAAAAAACTAGCACCTGGACCTATTACGATGAATCGGGCACCCAAACCCAAACAGAAAATTTCTAAGCTGTATCAATTTATTGTCCATTTAGCAGAATGTGGGTAATGTGTGCGTTATGCCCACTTTTAAGCACATTTATTTCCCTATTCCTGTCCAATAATCTATATTTGACCGCGTTTAATTTAATGGACAAAAAACAACTCACCATTTTACCCGATTAGACACTGTGCATCCTGCTGCATAGCAGAGTGTACACTAAAAGGTAAAATACATATGTAATCAATATGGCAAGCCTGCTACTGATAGACGACGAAAAAAGCATTCGCAAAACCCTCAAGGAAATTCTTGAGTATGAAGGATATACCGTTGATGAAGCATCCGACGGTGCCGAAGGATATCGCATGATCCAGGAAGGCGATTACGATATTGTATTGTGCGATATCAAGATGCCGAAGATGGATGGTATGGAGGTGCTCGAAAAAGCACAGATCACCAATCCCGATGTGCCTTTCATTATGATCAGTGGGCATGGCACCCTCGAAACTGCTGTGGAAGCGGTGAAAAAAGGCGCCTTCGACTATGTTGCGAAACCACCGGATCTGAATCGACTGCTCATAACCATCCGCAACGCGCTCGATAAATCCAACCTGATCACCGAAACCAAGGTGCTCAAGCGCAAAGTGAGCAAAACGCGCGAGATCATCGGCGATTCACCGGCGATCATGAAGATCAAAGAAACGATCGATCGCGTAGCACCAACCGATGCACGTGTGCTCATCACCGGCGATAATGGAACCGGAAAAGAACTGGTTGCCCGTTGGATCCATGAACGCAGTAACCGTGCTGCGGGTCCACTCGTAGAAGTGAACTGCGCTGCCATCCCCAGCGAGTTGATCGAATCCGAATTGTTTGGCCACGAAAAAGGTGCCTTCACCTCCGCGATCAAACAACGCATCGGAAAATTCGAATCGGCAAATGGCGGAACACTCTTTTTAGATGAGATCGGCGATATGAGCCACAGCGCACAGGCAAAAGTGCTTCGCGCGTTGCAGGAGAATAAAATTACACGCGTTGGCGGCGATAAAGAAATTTCTGTAGACGTGCGTGTAGTAGCAGCAACAAATAAAGACCTGCTGAAAGAAGTGGAGAATAATAATTTCCGCCTCGACCTTTATCACCGCTTAAGTGTTATTTTGATCCATGTACCATCATTGAATGATCGCAAAGATGATATTCCATTACTCGCAGAAAGATTCGTAAAGGAGATCTGCGAAGATTATGGTGTGCCTAAAAAGGTGATCACCCCAAAGGCCATGCTCGAAATTCAGAATATTAACTTCACCGGAAATATCCGCGAGTTGCGCAACGTGATCGAACGACTGGTCATTCTCTCCGATCAAAAGATCACAGATGAAGATGTGCTGAGTTATGCGCATACACCAAAAAGCGGTGGCAGTCCCAAAGACCTGTACGAGCGATTTGAAAAATTCCAGGACTTTAAAGATTTCGTTGAGCGCGAATTTATTTTGCACCGTCTGAATAAAAATAACTGGAACGTATCTAAAACGGCTGAAGAGCTGGACATTCAGCGAAGCCACTTGTATAATAAGATCGAAAAGTACAATTTGAAAAGAGATTAAACGCCTGCCCATGGCCGCAGCATCCAAACACAAGAAGCAACTCATCGATCAGGTTGATCAACAACGCACGCCGGCAGAACCAAATGAACCGATCCTGAATTCCCTGCTGAATATGGGCATAGGTGTCATCAGCGTCATCATCATGGGCGCAATAATTGTCGCCATGATCCGCTACATGGGTTGATCAACGTTCGATGGTAGTTGTGCGACCTTCGATGGCGAGCACCGTATTCGGAAATATTTCCTGTGCCTCTTTTAATAGGGGTTGAAGGTCATCATATTTTGATGAGAAATGCCCTATCATCAATTTACCCACTTCCGCAACAACGGCAATAGAGGCGGCTTGTTTGGTAGTAGAGTGGTAAGTATCCGCTGCTCGTTGCTCGCTGTCTTCACTAAAGGTGGAGTCATGATACAGCAGGTCAACACCTTTGATATCAGACACCAGATCAGGAAAATAGGCAGTGTCGCAACAATAAGCATAACTGCGCGGGCGAGGCGGGTCTATAGTGATCTCACTATTTAATATGCGTTCGCCGGTGGCTTCATCCAAAATATCTTTACCGGCTTTGATATCCGGGATCAATTCAACAGGAATCTGCAAAGCATCCAGTTTTTCGCGAATGATCTTGCGCTGTCGCTGCTTTTCGCGAAAAATAAATCCTAAACAGGGGATGCGATGGTTCAATACGATCGTGTCAACTGTTATGTCCTCATTCTCATATATACGTTCCGACCGTGTCGGATCAAGCACATGAAAACGCAATTCATAAACCAATTCTGTTTGTCCGGCTAATAACTGTCCGCGAATAATTTCCTCCAAACCTGCAGGTCCGTAAATATCCAATGGCCGGTTGCGGCGCATTAAATGGCAGGTAGATACCACGCCTATAAGCCCAAAATAATGATCACCATGTAAATGAGAAATGAAGATCTGATTGGTCTTCATCCATTTGATGCCAAATTCATTCAGTCGAATTTGAGTGCCCTCGCCACAATCTATAAGATATACCTTGTCATGTATGGTAACCACCTGAGCACTCGGATGACGTCCATGTGCAGGTATGGCCGAATTGCTCCCAATTACCGTAACGGAAAACGACATGATTTACTCGTTGCCGATCTCACGCTCGATCTCCTCCATAAGGATGAAATCTGTTGCCTCTGATTCGGTAGGTACGATATTCAGTATGGTATCGAGCTGGCTGATCTTCACCAGTTTGATGGTAGAATCATTGCATCCGATCAAAACAAAGGTGCCATTGCTGTCTTTGCATAACCTATGCCCGATCAGCAGCGCACTCAGGCCGGAGCTGTCAATAAACGTAACCTCACTCAGGTCACAAATGATATTGCGATACCCTTCCTGGTTCAAAATGACCAATTCGCTCTTCAGATTGGCTGAAATGATCGAATCCAAACGGTTTTCGTCGAGCTTGAATATGCAATAGCGCTCCTTTTTGTCCACTGTAAACTTCATACGGCTTGTATTGGGTGTAAAAATAAACTATACCCCCCGAAGGTAGGTAATCAAAATTTTCGCCAAATTTGTTTGCCACTATGAGACGGAAGGGAATTTTATTCCCCAAACGCATTGTTTACACAATACAGACATCCGCAGGGCAACATATTGGGCCCGGTTATTGTTATTTTGTCAGTAAATTGGATTTGGTAGAATTCTTGAACAAACTTTAGAATGGACGCAAAATTTTCTCCAAAAGTAAAAGAGGTCATCTCCTACAGCCGCGAAGAAGCCCTTCGCCTGGGACATGACCACATCGGCACCGAACATCTGCTGTTGGGCCTGATCCGCGATGGTGACGGGCTGGCGATCAAGGTGCTGCTCAGTCTTGAAGTGGATATCGCCATGCTGCGCAAAAGTGTGGAAGATGCTATTCGTGATAAAGCCTCACGCCAACCCTTCAACGCCGGTAGCCTGCCGCTGACCAAACAGGCCGAAAAGGTGCTGAAGATCACGGTTCTGGAGGCCAAGGTGCTGAAAAGTGATACGATAGGTACCGAACACCTCATGTTATCCATCCTCAAAAACAAGGATAACATCGCAACCCAGATTTTAGGACAATTTGACGTGGACTATGACGTGTTTCGTCAGGAACTCGATTATGTGCGCCAGGATCAGGGAACCAGAGAAACACCTCCTACCAACCAAAATGAGGATGAACCCTTCGAAGAGGAAGAAAAGGGTGACCGCGGCTTCAGCGTGCCCAGAAAACCAGGTGCCGCCAAGTCGAAAACTCCGGTACTCGACAATTTTGGCCGCGACGTGACCCGTGCAGCCGAAGAGGGTCGTCTGGACCCTATCGTTGGTCGTCAGGAAGAGATCGAACGCGTAAGTCAGATCCTCAGCCGCCGCAAAAAGAACAATCCCATCCTCATCGGCGAACCCGGTGTGGGTAAAACAGCCATCGTAGAAGGCCTTGCCCTCAGGATCATTCAGCGCAAAGTTTCGCGCGTGCTCTTCGATAAGCGCATCATCATGCTCGACCTGGCTGCCCTGGTAGCCGGTACTAAATACCGCGGTCAGTTCGAGGAACGCATGAAGGCGATCATGAACGAACTGGAAAAGAACCGCGACGTGATCCTGTTTATCGACGAGATCCACACGATCGTGGGCGCCGGAGGTGCTACAGGTTCACTCGATGCATCCAATATCTTTAAACCGGCCCTCGCTCGTGGGGAATTGCAATGTATCGGTGCTTCTACATTAGATGAGTATCGTCAATATATTGAAAAAGATGGCGCCCTCGATCGCCGTTTCCAAAAAGTGCTGGTGGATCCACCTACACCGGAAGAAACCATGGAGATCCTAGGCAATATCAAATCAAAATATGAAGAGTTTCACAATGTGATGTACTCCGACGAGGCCATTAAAGCTTGTGTTACACTCAGCACCAGGTATATCACCGACAGATATTTACCGGATAAAGCGATCGATGTACTCGATGAAGTAGGTGCACGTGTGCATTTAAAAAACATCAATGTGCCTGAAGAGATCGTAAAACTCGAAGGAGAGATCGAAGGCATTAAGGAAGAAAAAAATCGTGTAGTAAAGAGTCAACGCTACGAAGAAGCAGCAAAACTCCGCGATACCGAAAAACGCCTCCTGGAAGAACTCGACCGCGCGAAAACCAAATGGGAAGAGCAGGTAAAGTCTGAGCGTTATCCGGTTACCGAAGATGATATTGCTGAAGTAGTGGCTATGATGACCGGTATCCCGACCAAACGTATCGCACAAAGCGAAGGCACCAAACTCGTGGGTATGGCTGATGAGCTGAAACGCGGCGTGATCGGACAGGATGATGCCATCGTTAAGATCACACGCGCCATCCAGCGAAACCGTGTAGGATTGAAAGATCCAAAGAAGCCGATCGGCTCATTCATCTTCCTCGGGCCAACAGGTGTCGGTAAAACAGAATTGGCTAAAGTATTGAGCGAATATCTCTTCGACTCCAAAGATGCCCTCATCAGGATCGACATGAGCGAATACATGGAAAAATTCAGTGTGTCGCGACTCATTGGTGCGCCTCCGGGATATGTGGGCTATGAAGAAGGCGGACAACTCACTGAAAAAGTGCGTCGTAAACCGTATTCAGTGATACTCCTCGACGAGATCGAAAAAGCGCATCCGGATATCTTCAATATTTTATTGCAGGTATTGGATGATGGTATACTGACGGATGGTTTGGGTAGAAAAGTGGATTTTAAAAATACACTGATCATCATGACCTCCAATATCGGGGCTCGTCAGTTGAAGGATTTCGGAACCGGTGTTGGATTTTCTACACAGGCGAAACAAATGGCACAAGAGGAAAATACGAAAGGCGTGATCGAAACAGCGTTGAAACGCACCTTCTCTCCTGAGTTCCTCAACCGTATCGATGACGTGGTGATCTTTAACTCTTTGTCAAGAGAAGATATTTTCCGCATTATTGATATCAGCCTGCGCGATGTGACCAAACGCCTTGAAACGCTCAATTATAAATTGCAGCTTGAAGAAAGCGCAAAAGATTTCCTGAGTGAAAAAGGCTATGATCCACAATTCGGTGCAAGGCCGCTCCACCGGGCTATTCAAAAATACCTGGAAGATCCGCTGGCCGAAAGCATTCTCGCCGGAAAATTCAAGGAAGGAGATACCCTGCTCGTTGAGTACGACAAAGAACTCGGCAGCATCGTGATCAATCCAGCCGGCGAAAAAGAAGCCGAAAAGGAAAAAAAGAAAGGTAAAGGCAAAGACAAGGACAAAGACAAAAAAGAAGAACGCGAAGAAGAAAAAGCCTAACCAAACACCCTAAATCACAAAAAAGGCTGTCTCGCAAGAGACAGCCTTTTTTAATGTGCAAATGTGTTAATATACTAACTTGCTAATATGCTAACTTACTAATTTACTAATTTACTAATTTACTAATTTGCTAACTTGCTAATTTGCTAACTCCCTCATTAACGAATTGACAAATTAACGAATTAACAAATTATTCCCCCTCTTCTTTCCCATCACTCATCATATCCATGATTTCCTGGCTCACGCCAACAGAACTGAATCCACCATCGTGGTATAAATTCTGCATGGTGATCATCCGACTCATATCGCTGAATAGGAACACACAATAATCTGCACAAGCGTCTGCAGTTGCATTGCCAAGTGGTGATAATTTTTCGGCATAGCTCAGGAAGGCATCAAATCCCTTCACACCACTTCCGGCAGTTGTTCTTGTTGGTGATTGTGAAATGGTATTCACTCGTACTTTTTTGGATTTGCCATAGTGATAGCCAAAACTTCTGGCGATGCTTTCTAAAGTGGCTTTTGCATCCGCCATGTCATTATAGCTTGGGAAGGCACGTTGCGCAGCAATATAGGTGAGGCCTACAACGCTACCCCATTCACTGATGGCATCTTTTTGATAAGCAACCTGCATAACCTTATGAAAAGAGATAGCAGAAACATCAAGTGTTTTGTTTAGAAAATCATAGCTAAGATCCGTGTAAGGACGGTTCTTGCGCACGTTCGGACTCATACCGATACTGTGCAATATGAAGTCGATCTTACCGCCGAGCACTTCCATGGAGCGGTCGATGAGCTTTTCCAGATCCTCAATGATGGTGGCATCTGCCGGAATGATCTCTGTTTTGCAGCGTTCGGCAAGTTGGTTGATCGCACCCATACGCATGGCAATTGGTGCATTGGTAAGCGTAAAGGTGGCGCCTTCTGCGTAGCATTTTTCAGCAACTTTCCAGGCGATCGAACTTTCATCCAAAGCGCCGAATATGATTCCACGCTTTCCTTTTAATAGATTGTGAGACATTTTCGGGTCTATGTTGTGAGCGGCTAAATTAAGGATTCTTCGCCAATGACCCATATGGTTGGCCGGATTGTTGCCCCGGTTACTGTTAGCTAACCGCCGGTCAAAACCGGTGTCAGCGCTCTTTTTTGATCTTGACCCTGTTTTTCTTGTTCAAACTTCGTTCATAAGCCAAAGCCTTGTATTTATAGGCCAACATCAACAAGGCCGCCTGTGTTTCCTCCTTACTTTGAGGGGTGTCACTGATGCTGTAACTGCCTTTTTGGTTGATGCCCGTGAGTTTGTCGTTGTTAAAAATATACCTCCCCGTATAACTTACTTTGATCGTGTCCGGATCGATCTTTGGAACGGCAGTAGCGCTATATAATTTTTGCGTTTCGTTTACCAGGGTGATGCTGTCTCTCCAGTAAAAATAATCGCGCGTTACATCACCAAAGTTGAATCCGAACCAGGTTTCAATTTTATACAGACTGTCATTTTTGAAATATGCTTTAAAACTGGCACCCTGCTCAGGCATGGCCTGCACAAATGAACTGTCGGTGATCAAAATATAATAGTGCTTGCGCACTTTTTGTTGCTGGCTGTATGCAGAGGATACGCAGGCAACCATAAGGAACAGAAAAAAGATATGCTTGAGTTTCATGTCTAAAACAAAGTTAATGGAATAATTGTTACATCCTGTAATTTCGCCCTATGCCACCGGGTAAACAAAGTGCAGGAATACCCACTGAAGGGAAATTCAGAAACCCCGCCATGTTGTTGATCAATCTGGTGCTGGTGAGCATTGTTGTGCTGTTCTTAGCTATAACGTATGGATACCTTGCAAAGTTGGGAACACAAACAGATGATTTTCGACTGCCCAAGGTGTTTTGGTTGAGTACCCTGAGTATCGTTTCCGTGAGTGTGTTACTGCATCGCCTGATACAGGCCTATGATCGCGACAATGTGCGTGCACTCAGGATCAGATTGGGTTTGGCGCTTGTTGCTGCCTTGCTGTTTTCAGGCTGTCAGGTTGCCGGCTGGATACAACTTGATCGGCAGGGCTTAATGCTCCATACCGACCCGGGTGTAGCCTATATTTATGTCCTCACCGGATTGCATATCGTTCACGTTGGTGCCGGCCTTATTTTTTTGTTGGTAACTGTCCTCCGTATGCGCAAGTTTACAGCCAATCACGTAGGTACACTCATCTATTTCTCGGATCCCCTGCGCCGGGATAGGTTAAAAATGCTCACGCATTATTGGCATACCATCGATTTTCTTTGGGTGTTCCTATTTTTAGCCTTTTTGTACAACCATACCTGATATCTGGCATAAGTTTATCACTGTGCACAGATCCTGCATGGTGCAACAAATAAAAAGCCCCCGCATTCTGAGAGAATGCAAGGGGCTTGTTTCACTCCTTAACCAACTATGTCTTGTCGTTAGCGCTTATTCGGCTTTCTTCTTGTCGTGCTTGCGCTGAAGTTTGGCTTTTGCCTCCTCTTTGCTGTCAGCATGCGACTTGATCTCATCCTTATGAGCGGCTACTTTTTCTTTTTTAGTTGCATTTTTCTTGTCAGCATGTGTATCAGCAACATGTTCTTTCACATCTGCTTTAGTTGCACCACGTGCTTTCAACTCCTCCTGATTAGCCTTGATCTTGGCTTTTGCAGGTTTTGTGCCTTTGGTTTTTGCGCCATTGGCTACGCGACTTTTAGCCTGATCAGCGATTACCGCTTTGCGTTTTTCCGGTGTCGGCTTCTTCACTTCAGTCTTTTCCTTTGTGCCATCAGCAGCTGGCGCAGTTTGAGCCATTACAGTGCTCATGCTCGCAAACAAGGCGATCGTCAAGGTTAATATCAGCTTTTTCATATACCAGTTTTTATGGTTTACTTGATTTACTGATATACCTTTCCAAAACCGTGCCAATGTGGAAATGGCATCTGTAAAAATTTCCTAATATCGGCTGAAATGCCCGTGGTTGCTCATATTTCAAAATCTCCGAATCGTTTCTAACTTTGCAATCCGGTTGTTTCGGGATGTAGCTCAGCCCGGTAGAGCACACGTCTGGGGGGCGTGGGGTCGCAAGTTCAAATCTTGTCATCCCGACCAAAAAAAGCTGCCAATGGGTGGCTTTTGTTGTTTTTAGAGGCGTTCGTTCCGGCACATTCACGCTTTTTAACGTAGGATGATTCCACAACCTGAGGACTTACTCACCAACTTCACCACAGGTATACTATTTTTACGCCTACATCAGTTTATCACCATATGCAATTT
>JAYRVB010000253.1:0-2584 GCA_041918775.1 Chitinophagales bacterium | reverse complement strand
GTCTGGTTGCGGTAATATACCATACATTGCAATACCCTGAGTTCATACTTGATCAAAATGTTCTCGGTATCTACCGCTGTGAGTTTTGTATGTGCATCGTCAATGCGATTTTCCATAAAATCAATCCAGGCGCCACACAGATTGCGGAAAGGTTGTTGCACGTTCGGATGCAGATCCGGAACAAACTCATTTACGAGCGCCATGGCATAGCCTGTCTTACCCATTTGGATCGCATTGAAAAAAGCATTGTATACACTTATGTAACTAAGGTAACGCAGGTTTTCATATAGTTTATTCCGCAACTTCAGGTCGTGTAATTCAAATACTTCCTGGTGCCAATCAGCATTCTGACCTACTACCTGATTTGCAAAATCAAGCAGAGATACCAAAATGTTTTCTGCATCCCGCGAGTGCATCTGTTCAAAGTTTTTAAAGAACAGATCTTTTGCGATCGTATAGTGTATCGGGTCTGCTGAAAAGGTTAACTGCACCAGATGATACATAATGGTAACTTCCACATGCACTTCTGTCGCTGCTTCCTCATGTAAATGCAAATACGGATCGATGCGCTTGCGGTCGATTGGCTCATTAAGGTCCTTGCATGCTTTTATGTAGTTGAGTAAATGGAGATATACACGCGATAATAACCATTCGGTATGTGCCTTTTCCGGCGCTATCGAACGAAATGTTTCTGCCAGGATATCAATGCGATTGCGATTTTGGCGGATGCTGGAGGAGATGCGTACATCATTGAGCCAGCTTTTGGTGCGCAGTTTTTCCGCAGATTCCAGGCCTCGGGTCGGAAGCCCGGCTTCTACTTTTCGCATGTTTTTCTCCGCTAGTGTGTGCAGGCCCCTGTTCACCAGTTCGCGGTTCAGGATGTAGTCTGCATGGCTGTTGTTTTTGTCCATGTATTCGACCGAAAGAAAACGCTGTACGATCTCCGCAAAATCACTGCAGAGATTGCGGTATCCGGTTTCGCTAAACGCCTTTACCTGTGCGGTTTTCAGGTAGATTTCGTCGCGTACTTCCCGAGAGAATGAGAATTCAGGATAATGCGCATTTAGTTGCTGATATAGCCGTTGGAACTTTTCGCTCCGAATGTGATAGGGTGATTGCAGGAAGCTTCCCAGGTTGCGCCACTCAGGCTTTGTCAGGGTGCGTAGCAATTCCTGTAAGGTCGTATTCTCCACGTGCTAAAGTTCAGCAATATGCTACAAATGCAAAAATTTCTCCTTGAATAGGGTAGGGAGAAGTCGTCTTTTTGCCTCGTAATCAATTCTTAAACCCTTTTATTTCAATCGTTATGAAAAAACAATTCCTTCTTTTGTTTGCCTGTAGCGCACTTACATTGTCGCTCAAGGCCCAAACCAATACCTTCCCCGGAACCGGAAGCGCAGGTATTGGTACGCTTACTCCCGTTGCCTCAGCAGCTTTGGAGATCAGTAGCACCTCACAAGGTTTATTGGCACCCCGTATGACCAAGGCGCAGCGCGATGCGATCGCCACCCCAGCTACAGGCTTGCTCATCTATCAAACCAATAGCTCTCCAGGGTTCTATTATTACAATGGGTCCTCCTGGACAGCTATGGCTGCGAAAGGTGCAAATACAAGTTTGTCAAACCTGGCGGCAACCACCAGTATTAATTCAGCATTGTTGCCAAATGCCAACAATACCCTGGATCTGGGATCCACGACCAACAACTGGAATGAATTATATGTAAACAGCATAAAATTCATGGATGGCACTACACAAACCACGGCAGGTGGTGGCGGTGGTGGAGTGAGTGGTTCAGGTACGGCCAATTACCTCCCAAAATTTACCGGTGCTACCTCTTTAGGTAACTCAGCTATTTATGATAATGGCGGTAATGTGGGTATTAATACAACTACTATGGTGGGCTCTGCCAACTTTGTGTCTAAATCAAATGCCGTAACCGGTTATGGTGGCATGTATGTAGACATGGCTGGCACCAGCGGTCGCAAACCTTTTTATGGTTATGCGGTGAGTGGTGCGGCAAAGGCATGGACCTATTTTGATGAGGCGACAAATCAGTTGCGTTTCAATAATGGTGGTGATCAATTGACCATTGAAAATACCGGCAATGTGGGTATTGGTACATCTTCGCCTTACGCTAAACTTAGTATTGCTGGGGAGACAGTGGCACAGAACTTCACCGCCACCTCCACTACTCTTGCCTCTACCTTCCCATACGCCTCCACTACTGCGCTGACAGTGAGTGGTGCTGGTAATTTAAATATTGATACCACTAACACAAGTCCCTTCACTATTTCCTCCACTCTCCCTAGGATAATCTTGACTGATAGCACCGCGGGTGATGACGACTTTACCATCAGTCCTAACTCTGATTACATTGAATTCCTCTCCGGTTCTCTCCGCGACATCTTGGTTATTAACGGTGAGACCAGGACTTCCGGCGCCGGCTTCATTGGTATTGGTACTACCACTCCCGGAGCCCAACTGGCAGCCTCTACCACTGCCGGTATTGGCTTGATGGTAGATCAACGGGGTACTTCAGACATCTTACGTTTGCTCGATGCTGGTACCAATGTTTTCACGGTG
>JAYRVB010000252.1:0-18229 GCA_041918775.1 Chitinophagales bacterium | reverse complement strand
CGCCCTGAAAACACATGCACATCACCATCATCTGTAACGATCATTTCCACCATGCCATCGGTAGTATATATGGTATCCTTGTCGCCATCACCATCCCAGTCAGAAGTTTGTCCTGCTGCGCCGGTATAGTTATTCATTGGGAAATCATTAAGCACCTGATATGTCCAGGAACCCGGATTTCCACGATCGGTGGAATGCATCAGGATCAGGTCGCAAAAATTGGCGCCGTAGACCACATACACGTCATTTCCATGTACAGCGATCTGATAGCAATCGGGGTTCACCAACTCGATACCATAAGCTTCCTCCGTAAAGGGTAAAGTATATTCATTAACAGCCCATGTTTCACCACCGTCGTCTGATCTGGAAAACAAAAGCGACTCGTAGGTGATTTTTTTCGTGTTCACGACGTAGATGTCATCAGTTCCTTCCGGGCAGTATGCCATAGGATTATACCCATCGATCACATCCGATCCTGCGGTTTCATTCCAGTCTGTTGCACCTGGAGCGCTATTGGCATGTACCAGCAATCTGGTTGCTTCATCAGAAATGATCACTTCGTGATCGCCAACAGCGATCAACTCGCCAAAATAGGTTTTTTCGCCTTCAATGCGACCGGTTGGGAATGCACCCCAAGTGGTGCCATTGTAATGATTAAAGAACATTCCCCGATCATTAAAGGCAGCACCAAATCCATCAGAACCTATCCAGGCGGCTGAAACTTTGCCATCAGGATATACCACAAGCCTGTTGTGATTGCCCCAATAAGATTGAAAGTCAAAAGTTGTGTTTCCAACGATGGTGGTTTGCCCAAAAGTGGTGGTGCAGCAAACCATCGAAATGAGGAGGAGTGAAACTGTTCTCATCGCAGCAAATTTTATGTTATGAACTTATGTACTTTCGCCACCTTAAGTTACCAAAACACAAAATACTCTGCGCTTATCGATTTGTCACAAAAACAAAAAAAGCGGTCTTTTTAAGGACCGCTTTTTTTGCAAAAAGTCTATTGTTTACAATTTGATCAATCTGCCTCCATAAGTGCCCATATCGGTAGTAATAACCACCAGATATGTTCCAGCCGGGAGGGTGGTAGTATCTAAGGAAATACTTCCATCCTGTTGGTTTTCTGTATATACAACTTCAGCGGTCTGACCATTAGGTGTAACCACTACCAGATTGCGAACCGATGCACCGGATGGCATACCGATCACCGTAGCTGTGTATACCGCTGGGTTTGGATAAATTGACACCTCTGCAGTAATGAGGTCGGTTATACTGTTCGGGAATACGGCCACATTTTTACAGGATTCCATACTACCGAAGTCGTTTGTAGCTGTAAGGCACACTTCATAGTTTCCGGCAACGGCATAGGTGTGATTAGGATTTTGTAATCCGGAGATGAATCCATCGCCAAAGTCCCACAACCAATCACTAGGCGCATTGGTGGAAATATCTGTAAATAAAACCGTTGGGTAAATCAAAGAGTAGGTGAAATCTGTTTCAGGCGCACTGCCGTTTCCGGTAATGGTCACATCAGCGCAATAGGCATCAGTTCCACCAGGTCCTGTCACAGATAAGCAAACGTTGAATACACCATTCGTAGCATACACGTGTGTTGGATCAGCAACTGCGCTAACACCACCATCCCCAAAGTTCCAAAGCCATGAGGTAGGTCCGCCTGTGGATACATCATTAAAGCTTACTATTGGATCACCTGAATAGGTAAACAATGCCTCTGGTGCGGTGTAAGAGGTGATCACTACATTCTTGCATTCGGTATCGCCACCCATGATATTGCTTGCGGTTAAACACACTAAGTATGTGCCATCTGAAGCATACAGGTGTACTGGATTTTCAGCAGTGGATGTTCCACCATCACCAAAATCCCACGACCATGAGGTAGGATCATTGGTGCTGAGGTCTGTAAAACTCACATCAGGTTCGCCGGAATAAGTGAAATCAGCTACTGGCGCATAGATATATGAGGTGATATTTACATCCTGACATCCGGTATTTGAGCCGGTGGCATTTGTTGCAGTGAGACACACATTATAAGTGCCATCGGCGAGGAAGGTATGCGTTGGGTTTTCCAAAGTGGAAGTGCCACCATCACCGAAATTCCACGACCATGAGGTAGGGCTGTTCAGTGATTCATCAACAAAAGAAACTGTTGGATCTCCGGAATAGGAGAAGTCAACTACCGGTGCGAGGTAGCTATCGATAACCACATTTTCACAACTGGTATTTGCTCCTGCAATATTGGTTGCTGTTAAACACACAGTATATGTGCCATTTACCGCATAGGTATATGTTGGGTTTTCCAATGTTGAGGTGCCGCCATCGCCAAATGACCATGACCATCCCGTTGGATCATTCAAAGAAATATCAGTAAATGTAACCGTTGGATCACCTGTGTAAGTGAAGTCGGCTACCGGTGCTAAGTAGTAATCTATGGTAATGTTCTCACAATGAATATCTGAACCACCTAAATTGGTTGATGTTAAACATACATTGAAGATACCGTTGTACGTATATGTATGTATTGGATCTTCCAGTGTAGATGTTCCACCGTCACCAAAATTCCACAACCATGAGGTTGGGCTATTTGTAGAGAGGTCGGTAAATATTACCGTTGGTTCACCAACATAACTAAAGTCGGCCACCGGCGGCACATAGGAGTCAATAGTTACGTTTTGACATGCTATATTAGACCCATAGAGGTTGGTTGCTGTCAGGCAGACATTGTATGTGCCATTAGTTGCATAATTATGTGTTGGGTTGGTTGCCGTTGAAGTTCCGCCATCATCAAAATCCCAAAAGTAGGATGTGGGCAAACCTGTACTCAAATTGGTAAATGTAACCAGCGGGTCACCTGCAAAGGTAAACGCCGCAGTAGGAACCACACCCGGAATAATGTTTACATTATAATCTTCGGTTTCACCATATTCATAAGTAGTACATGGTTGAATGGCAGCCATATTCCAAACTTCACGGATACGGAGTCGGGTTTCGCCGGCAACTGCTGTAATTGGCACTGTAAATGTGATGTTAGCCGATGCATTTGCATTCAGGTTGATCACCTCACCAAGTTTTTCAGTTGTTTCGAATGTGCCATCCTGATCATAATCTATCCATACGGCAAAACCGTTGAGGTTGAGGTATGTACCCACCTGAGCAGTGAGTGTATTGGAGGTACCACCGGTAAGGTTGGTGGAAAGGGCGTCATAATAGGTATAATATGGCGCTGCAGATGCACCAGTGAGGTTGGAAATTGCGCCCAAAATAAAGTTATTGATGTAATCACCGGAACCGGTTCCTGTGTTATAGATCGGTTCGCAAAAACAATCAGTTGGATCATTCTGAACCACATTGACAGGTGCTGTATAAGCCATGTCACCCGAAATTGTGCATGTCACTTTACAGCGGTAAGCTGTAGTAACCGTCTGGGTGGTCGTATAGGTGCTCAGGGTAGCACCTGGGACGGCTGTATAACCTGCACCGTCGGGGGACGCAAACCATTGATAAGTAATGCCCATTTCGGCAATAGGATCGATAGAAAGTGTGAAGGATTCGCCCACACACGCATCAGTAGCAGTAGAAAAGGTTGCGCCAAGAGGCGGCAGATCAGCACATTCTACACCCGGAACAACATGGAAGATCACCTGAGGGCGATAATCCGGACCACCAGGTGCATCTTCAAAGTAGTCAGGTCCTGTATAAGTACATGGCGATGGTTCTATATCGCTCCTATACGTATGAGAGGCGTTAAAGCCAAGCGGGCCGGACCATGTACAACGGGCATTCTTAGTGAACACCCCGGCTGCACTGCCGCCGCAGATCTCTATGATAATGTTGGAGGCTCCATCCCAAAAGTAGGGCACATCCAACACAAATGTGTTCACACCAAGCGTTGGTGTGTAATCTGAAGGTCCCCAAACTACTGATGCGCCGGATTCCCAGGTGGTCAGGCCCAGAGAAGCCACGCCGGTGCCAAGCATTTTTACTGTGTAGCCTTCGGTTTCATCAATACCACCAGGTAGAGCTTCTACAGTCCAGCTGATCTGATCAATGAAACCGGCAGTCATACCGGCAGCCGTCAATTCTGAGGCCAGGTATAAAAACTGCATGCGTTGCGTTTTAAAATAGTCGCCAAATGGCGTAGGATAGGTGAACTGGCCATTGAGACCGTTGTCAGCGCCGATCGTATAATCCTGTGCGGAAAGTCGGGCTGTTGAAGCCACGCATATAATGATAGCTGTGGCTAGGAGTGTGAGTCTTTTCATCGCTTAATATATTGGTTTTCAACCGATTAGGTGTAAACACACCTATTCCCCACGGTTGTAAATCCAAATTTACAGGATTCTCATTATTATACACATGCTATGTGGAAAAATGCATGTCACAAAATCCTGTAAAATAGCAAAAAAAAGAGGCTGTCGGAACTGACAGCCTCTTCAAGTGATTGGTATTCAGATCATTCAACGATCAACCTGGCGATATAGCGCTGGTTTTCTGTGATGATCGAGATCGTATAGGCTCCGGAAGCCAGATCATCAACCGGAATGCTGATGGTTGTACCTTGAGCGGTTTGTGCTTGAGGTGTAGCCACTAACTGACCGATGGTGTTAGTGATCTCTATAAGTACGATGTCAGACATTTCCTGTGATAATGCAACATATACATTCGTTTGTGCCGGGTTTGGATAAGCAGATAATTCAACTTCAGAAATATCATGCACGGCAGTCACGCTAATGATCTTGCAGGCTTCATCACTTCCTGCCGCGTTACCAGCTACCAGACACACATTATAGTCGCCGGGTGAAGCATAAGTGTGGAATGGATTTTGTTCGGTAGATGTTTCACCATCTCCAAAATTCCACGCCCATGAGGTCGGTTCATTTGTTGAATTATCTACGAAAGACACTTCACCACCTACACCGAAGAAATAATCAAAGTCGGTAACCGGAATAAATACCACATTAATTATTTCTACATCTGCACAATACACATCAACACCTCCGGGTCCGGAAGCTTCTAAACATACATTGTATGTACCGTTTGAGGTAAATGTATGGGTTGGATTTTCTTCACTGCTGAAAGAGCCATCATCAAAATTCCAGAACCAGATTGTTGTATTCACTGATAGATCTGTGAATGCTACATCAGGATCTCCGGTGTATTCGAATAAAGCTTCAGGAGCAGGATAGCTGCCAATGGTAACAGTTTCGCAACCCGTAGCCGAGCCAATATCATTTGTAGCTGTGAGGCAAACATTATATGTGCCATTAGCGGCAAAGGTATGTGTCGGATTTTGTTCTGTACTGAATGAGCCATCACTAAAATCCCATGACCATGCAAACGGAGATTCTGTAGACAGGTCAGTAAAACTTACTGTCGGATCGCCGACATAAGAGAACAATGGAGTAGGTGGAACATAAGTTGCGATCACAACATCCTGACAAGAAGTACTGGTTCCCAGTGCATTAGTTGCGGTAAGGCAAACATTGTAAGTGCCGTTTGTTGTGTAAGTGTGCACCGGATTTTGATCGGTTGAAACACCACCATCACCGAAACTCCAATCCCAGCCGGTAGGTTCACCTATAGTGAGGTCAGTGAAGGTTACCGTAGGGTCACCCGAATAGCTGAAGTTAGCCAGCGGTGCAGCATAGCTGCTGATGATCACATTCTGACAGAAAGTATTGCTGCCCCCTGCATTTTCTACAGTAAGGCAAACATTATAAATACCATTAGTTGCATAGGTATGTACCGGATCGCTTTCTGTACTGAAAGTGCCGTCATCAAAATCATAATACCAGGTATCCGGTTCGTTAAGCGACAGATCTGTAAATGTTACTGTTGGATCACCTGCGAATGAGAACAAGGCAATCGGAGGTGTAACTGCAACGATCTCATCACATATAGTGGCCCAGCCATACACATTATATCCGGTAAGACATACAGTGTAAACACCCTCTGCATACACATGTGTTGGATTTTCGAGTGCAGAGGTAGCGCCATCACCAAAATCCCATAAATATGATTCTGCATCAACAGTGAGATTTGTAAATACCGCATTAAATGAAGCGCCTACAGGTGTTAATGTATAAGTGAAGTCAACCGTTGGTGTATAAGGATCAAATCGGGTTTCATCCCATGCTGCATATTTGATATAGTTGGTATGGATCGGATCAGCAGGAACGTCAACGGCTGTGCCCGGATTATTGTCCTGTTGCCAGATCATATGTATGTCGCCATCAGGTGAGCGATCATAGGTCATTGGGAAATAATTTTCATTTCCTTCAAACGCACTGTAAGTGATATTTACCGGATACGACCATGACTCACCACCGTCTTCGGAATAGGTACCGAAAATGTCGCATTTTGATTCTGCACCGGTGACAGTAGGGTCGCCAAACTGGTCAGTGTATTCTACCGGCATTACATAGGTCAGATAGATTCTGCCACTTGCAGGATCATAACATGCTGAAGGGAGTGTTGTGAAACTTTCACCACCATAGGCATTCCAGGTATTTCCAATACCACCAAATGGGTCATCCAATCCATCGTCATTGTTCCAGTCTATAATCATATCCAGGTAATAGAGATCGGTGAGTCCTGTTTTGTAATACAGAAAACCACCAATAGTTGGGAAATAAGACCATCCGGCTACAGCAGCATCATCATCCAAAAGATAATAAGCTGCAGCAAATACATGAAGCGTGCCATCATCAGTAATGATCATTTCCAGGTTTCCATCAGTTGTGAGAATGGTATCATAATCACCATCAAGATCGTAATCTGAGTCTTCGCCAATTGCCCCTGTATAGTTCTCAAGTGGTATATCCCAAATGATATTTGATTCCCATGTGCCGGGATCACCGTTTGCTGCTGAGTGGAGTAATACGAGATCGGTATAAGAAGAACCATACAAAACGTATACATCGCTACCATAAACAGCGATCTGATAAGCCTCGCCGGATATAGCCGCAAACCCCTCATCGGTGGTGAGGTAGGGCAAAGTATATTCAAGTACTTCCCAGTTTTCACCGCCATCGGTTGAACGGCTAAAGTAAACCGCGGTAGGGGTGCCTGCATTGGCATTCACCACATAGATGTCGTTGGTTCCTTCAGGACAATATGCATTTGGCCATAAACCGGTAATATCTGTAGAACCAGCTGTTTCGGTCCAGGAAGTGCCACCCAGGGTGCTGTTTTTATATACACGGATATTGGTTCCGTCGTGCGACAATACTACTTCGTGGTCGCCTACTTTTACGATATCACCAAAGCCCGTACGTTGGCCTTCGATACGTGCAGTCGGGATTGGCCCCCATGTGCCATCTAGTGAGTTAAAAAACATTCCTCTGTCAGAGAATGTTGCAGCCATGCTCGTGGAGCCTGTCCATATCGCAGAAGCAGTGCCATCGGGGTATACCATCAAACGACTTTTGTTGCCTCCATTAGTTTGGAGATCGTAAGTAGTGGTTCCGATGGTAACCGGTTGCGCTTGTAAAGCTCCCATGATCACCAGGCCGCAGAAAAGAGTAGATAATTTTTTCATACGTGTGGATTAATAATCGGGATGCAAATTAGCAAAAAGCGGGCAAATCCCCTTGGTCTATGGTGATTCAGACCTTCGGGAAACAAAAAAGCACCCTGATCAAGGATGCTTTTTTGTGTTTGGGTAGGGAATCGACCTATCAGAAATTCAATTGTGCCTGTAGTCGAAGTAGGCTCCCTTCCTGAAAATTGTTTTGGAGGGAATAGTCCTCATATCTTCTCGACGAAATAGTATACATAGCCACCAATTCGAAGTTTTTATTTGGTTGCCATTCCGCACCAATTTCTACTTCACGAACAAAATAGCTTCTGGCGTCTTTTTCATGTTTCTTACCACCTTCATAGTATTGATAACGAACAAAAGGGATCACGATCTGCTTGCCGGGTTTAAGCATATATTCCATTTGTGCATATCCGCCAAAAAGATCCTGTGTTTCTATCGAGTCAGTAACTTTATTGAACTCAGGTCCCTTACCTATTGTGTATTCAGCCTGAATACCAAATGGTTTAGGATACATAACGAATGACCCTGCTACGCGTTGATCCAGATAGGTGCGGTCTTCAGCTACTTTTACATCACCACTAAGATTAGCACTTGGAATTACATAATTGCCTGTGTAACCCTGTGCACTCACTTCAAGCGTTTGTGAGCCTAAATTAAAAGGCCAGGTAACTCTGGCTACGATATGAGGTTCATCGTTGAGTTCAAGATTGTTTGCTGTTTGTCCATTATACGCACCGATCGCAAACACGCCATAATCACCGCTTCCTTTTAAACCTGATTTCACCAGGTCGCTGAACATTTCGCGTTTTTCCTTTGGTGCCCAGTATACAAATACACCCAGATCACGTTCATTGGAAACAGCACTATTCAAGGCGTCATTACGGTCGAGTGGTAATCGATTTTGACTCGACTGCATATTTTCAAATCCATACGGCACCTTGCTTTGCCCTATGCGCACACGCCAGGTGTTATCTTCAGTTAACCCAACATCAAAATAGGCATCGCGTAATTGCGCATAGTGCAAACGATCTGAGCTGGCACTGCTGGCAAGGTCCGGCTGCACATAGAAATATACTCGTGGGTTGATCTGACCATAAAAGATCAATCGCATACGACGAATAAAAAATCCGCCATCACCTCCCCATGATCTGTCACATTGCTCACAACCGAGATCTTCGTTCGTTTCCAGTAATCGGTTATATCGAACTTGTGTGTAACCGCGCAGTGAAATGCTTTCATACCATTTCTTTTCCGCGGCTTTGGTGATCACCGGTTCTGACTTTTTAGAAGCAGTGTCGCTTTGTGCCTGCACTGACCAGGCAGACATGCAGATGGTCAGTATAAACAATTTGTTAAGTAAACGCTGAATACGCATAAATTTAGCAATGAGTTTAAAGTGAGAGAGTTAACTGTGTAATAAGTTTAGACAAAGTTAACCTTGACCTTACAGGAGATAGGAAACTCAGGATTAAGTTTAGGTTAAGGAAAGATTAACTTAGTATGCTTCTCCTGAAACGTAAGCAGGATAAGGGTTTTTGATCGCACGTGCTCATGTATGCGCTCGCCGGAAGCAGCTATGTAAACCCAATGTTAAGTGCTGCATCAGGTGCTTTATGGGCTATTGCCTTTGCCTGCTTTCTAAAATGATGTATTTTGGCAGCCCGGAAACCAGCAATCATTTACATTTACCCATCAGACCATGAAAAACACTAAATCCCTGTTCAGGCTGTTCACCCTTGTGACCATATGCATTGCAATAGCATCACCGCTCTATACCCAAACAACGATTCCTGGCGACACACTTAACGATAGTATATCTACCTCATATAAGGTGTATGATTTTGCTGAAGTAATGCCCACCTTTCCGGGTGGCACTGAAGCACTTTACAGCTATTTCAGCAAGAATATCCAGTATCCGAAAAAGGCAAGAAAAAATGGCATAGAGGGAACTGTGTATGTATCATACGTGGTAGAGGGGGATGGCAGTATAAGTAATGTCAATATTTTGAGAGGGATAGGCGGAGGTTGTGATGAGGAAGCTTATCGTGTGGTTAAAGAAATGCCCAAATGGAATCCGGGTATGCAGGATGGCAAACCGGTAGCAGTTGAGTATAAGGTTCCGATAAAATTTACTTTGACGAAGAACGGCAGGAAATAAATGCATAACACCAATACGAGCACATGTGTATTGACACAATGTTCAACGACACGTTATTTGCGTAATCGCCATTCAGTAGGGTAATAATTGTTGATCCTGCCCGGAATGCTTTTTATCCAGCCTAAAACAAGACCCTGAAATTGAATCAATGCCCAGCCCTGCGGGATGTTTTCGATCTGGATAGCGTTTTTTCGGATATAATTCAATGCGACAGTACTATTCACTTCGATGCGTGGTATATCGGGATGTATGAAATCAGACATAGCTAATGCATGATCAGGTACCAGGGTTTTGTTTTTTATTTCGCCTATGTTGATGCCACATTGAATAATATGCAGATGTGCCAGAGTAGGTAGTAATTTTCTGACATTATCGGTAAGAAGACAGAGATGCTCCTTGACCCAAAAACAGGAGGCATTGGAATCATTGCGAAGCCAATTTTTCAACAGCGCAATCTCATCCGTTGTACAAGGTTTCACTGAGTCTGAGCCTGCGTGAATTTCTTGTGCATCCTCCATAGGTTTTTGGATAGCAGCAATAAAGAACCCTTCACCATTAACTTTATCCGGATAAAAGCGAAATCCATTTGATGATGCTACGATCCCATTATGTAGCGATATGTTTTGCAAACATGTCCAACCTTTGGCCACCAACATATCTACTATACTTTCATTTTCTTCGTACGCATAACTACAGGTGGAATATATTAACCATCCACCCGGCTTTATGGCAGGGATGATGTCTTGCACAATACGTTCCTGGCGTTTGCTGCAATGTGTTACATGTTCGAGACTCCATGACTGCATCGCTGTAGGATCTTTTCTGAACATTCCACTGCCACTGCATGGCGCATCTGACACCACGATATCAAACACGGGACCAAGGGCTCCAAAGTCCTCTGCATCATTTTGTGTAATGACAACTTGAGCCGTACCCCACTTGGTCAGATTTTCTTTGAGTGCATGTGTGCGTGATTTAATTACTTCATTGCTGCAAAGTACACTTTCGGGATGCATGCAAGCGGCGATCAATGTGCTTTTTCCTCCGGGAGCAGCACAGAGGTCGAGTATTCGTTGCGGTTTTTCATCCACATGTAAAGCGCGCAGAATGGTGTCTAAAAACATACTGGATGCCTCCTGTACATAATATGCGCCGGCATGAAACAAGGGATCATAAGCAAATATTGGGCGTTCAGTCAAATAGCAACCGTTGGTGCACCATGGCACCGGATCGGTGCAGGTTTCAGGTGTTTTTTTCAATGGATTATAGCGTATAGAGGTAGGTGCCGGTTGCTCGTGCGCGGCCAGGAAAGTGCTTTCCGAAAATCCGGGATTCGGTCGTACATGCTGGAGGAAATCCTTTGGAAAGTGCATAAGCCAGATACGGTGTAAAGGTAGGGCAGTATTCGGGTATCTCTTGGTTTCGGACGATTTATGTTAACTTTATATGCATTTATTGTTAAAGCATGTTGAAGCACGCATTGTTTATCTCCTGCATACTCGGGCTGGGAATTCGCGCAAACGCGCAGTTAGTGATCAATGAAGCAGCACCATCGGGTGCACTTTTAGATGCAGCCGGTGAGGAAAGCGATTGGATAGAATTATATAATACCGGACTTTCTTCTATACCGCTCGATGGATACAGTTTAACCGACGACCCCTTGTTTCCGGAGAAATGGGTATTGCCCTCTTTGTCCCTGGCCGGTCATGAACGTATATTGTTCCTGGCCAATGAACGCAACACCTATAGTGCGATCGATCATTGGGAGACGGCTATTCAAAATACGGCTTCCAGGAAATACTTTATCGGCACCAGTGAACCCCCTGCTGATTGGAAGACCATAGATTTTAATGATGCTGCATGGGCGAGTGGCATAGGGGGAATTGGGTTTGGCGATGGCGATGATAACACGGCGATCGGTTCCACCATATCCCTATACATGCGTTGCGCTTTCACAGTTACAGATCTGAGTGTATTAGAGGATGCCAAATTGCACATGGATTATGATGATGCCTTTGTGGCCTATTTAAATGGTGTAGAGATCGCGCGTTCCGGAAATATTATCGGTGCGCCTCCAACCTATAACACACTTGCCAATCTGGATCATGAGGCTGGCATGTATGCAGGTTATCCTGCAGAGGAATGGAATATTCCGGCCTGGGCAATTGATCTGTTACTGGTGCCCGGCGAGAATGTATTAAGTGTGCAGGTGCACAATGTTACCGCCGGCTCGAGTGACCTCTCTTCAAATCTTTGGTTTTCGCTGGGGATTCAAACTGCTGATACCTATTTCACGCCGGTACCGGCTTGGTTCTCGGCCTCAGTTGTTTATAGCGAGACAAATTTTAAGCTCAGCAATACAGGTGAAACATTATACTTGTTTGACCCACTTGGGAATATTGTGGACATGGTATATGTAGATGGGTTGGCATATGGTCATAGCTATGCGCGCGTTCCGGATGGTGCAGCCGATTGGTGTATTGCAGTTTCTCCAACACCGGATGCCAGTAATGACGCCATGATCTGTTACAATGGATATGAACCTGCTCCGATATTTTCGCTGGCGCCGGGTTTTTATACAGGTACACAGATCGTGAGTCTGAGTTCTCCCTCACCAACTTCACAGATCAGATATACTACGGATGGATCTTTGGTAACGGAATTTTCGCCACTGTATACATCACCAGTTTCGGTTCCGTCGAATATGGTTCTGTCTGCCAGATGCTTCAGCACCGGGTCATTGCTAACTGGTCCGCAGGTAAAGCAATCCTATTTTATCAATGAAGATACTTATACCTTGCCGATACTCTCCATCAGTATAGATCCGGGAAGTTTATTTGATTATGATACCGGTATCTATGAATTTGGTTGTTGTTATGATGCGAGTTATCCCTATTTCGGAGCTAACTTCTGGCAACCCTGGGAGCGCTACGGTCATATCGCCTATTTTACTCCGGAAGGGCATCAGGAATGGGAAAAAAACATGGCTTTGGAAATTCATGGAGGTTGGAGCAGAGCTGAAGCGCAACGAGGATTCAGGGTAGACTTTAAGAACAAGTATGATGGAGAATTGGAATATCCGTTATTTGGTGCGAAACCGGATATGGGTCCTATTAATAATTTCAATTTGCGCAGCGGAGGGCAGCATGTGTGGACTTACAAGATTCAGGATGCCTTTTTAGCCAAGGTCATGCAGGACACACATATCGATTATGAGGAGTGGCAGCCATGTATGTTGTTCATCAATGGCCAACCCTGGGGATTGTATGAGATCAGAGAGAAAGCGGATGAACATTTTGCAGAAAGTAATTACGGGATCAATAACAATGACGTTGATCTGCTGAATTCATTTGCACTCCTCAGTGGAAGTGACACCGGTTGGTGGAATATGTACAATGCGCTGTTTGCATTGGACCCTGCGAGTGATGCCTTTTATACCACCTTCACCAATTATTTTGATATCGAGAATTATATTGATTACTATATTGGTGAGATCTATTATCAGAACGTAGACTTCGGAGGATATTACTGGGGCGCAAACAATCAGAAAGTGTGGCGCGACCGCAATGGTGGTAAATGGCGCTTTATCATGTATGACCTGGATGGTGCAATGGGATATTTTGGCTCAACGCCTTACGATAATTATATTGAGCTTACGCGAAACCCGGGCTACCCAAGTAGTTATTCGCAAATATTTGACCGTGTGTTAAATAATCTGGAGGTGCGCAATTACTTTGTGAACCGTTTTGCCGATCTGATCAATACGATCTATCAGCCGGATAATATGGAGGCTATACTGTACAATATGCGCGACTCCATCATTACAGAAGTATCGCATCAGGTTGAGCGATGGGGGGCACCAAATGAAGCGACAGTTGATGGGTATATCGACGGTATCCTCAGTTATAATAGCACCAGAAAAAACACAGCCAGAAATCACCTCAATACTTCGTTTGATCTGGATGGGCAAAGAGTGCTTACGCTCGAAGTGAGTCCGGCAGGTGCAGGATATATCCAACTGAATACGATCATGCCGCAAGATCTTCCGTGGACAGGCATTTATTTTGATGGCGTACCGGTGACCATGACCGTAATAGCGAATCCGGGATACACCTTTAGCAATTGGGAAGAGAATGATCTATTACCGGTCGGTTCAACAGATCCGTCTATCACGATCAACCTGGATGAAAGTGAAACTTTTACGGCTATTTTTTCCGGTGCAGCCATTACACCGGCCGTAGTGGTATCGGAGATCAATTACAATGATCATGACGATTATTCGACTGATGATTGGATCGAATTACATAATGCAGGTGATGTTGACCTGGATATTTCTTATTGGCAGGTGCATGACAGGTTTGACGACAACAGCTTCGTGATCCCTGCCGGTACAGCATTAAACGCTGGTGCCTATTTGGTGGTTGCTAAAGATCCAGAAACGTTTGCATTGCATCATCCGGATGTAGATAATGTAGTTGGAGGATATGCCTTTGAATGGGATAATAATGGGGATGATGTACGTATATACACTGCAGGTGGCAATATCGTTTTTGAGATGTCCTATGCAGATTCTGCAGCCTGGCCGGAAGGAGCTGATGGTAGTGGCCGAACCCTTGAATTATTCACTATGGATGCTGATCCAAATTTGCCTGCCTCCTGGTTCGATGGATGTTTGGGAGGTTCGCCCGGCAATGCTTATTCGCCATGTACTGAGGCAGTGATCTTTAGTGAGATCAATTATCATAGTGCTGTTGCAGAGGATGCGGGTGATTGGGTAGAGCTGTGGAATCATTCGGCTGATGAGATCGATCTGTCGGGTTGGCGATTTGTGGATGGTGCAGATACTTTATTGTTTGCCATTCCGAATGGTACTATGCTTATGCCGGATGAACGATTAGTGCTTTGTGGTGATGTGACAAAGTTTAATATGCAACACCCTGGAGTGGATGCTTATATTGGTGCTTTTGGATTTGAATTAAGCAATAATGGTGATGAATTGCGCTTGTTTGATGCACATGGCGTATTGCAATACACCATGATCTACGATGATGCAACACCTTGGCCAATAGAAGCTGATGGTATAGGTAAAACCCTTGAATTATCGAACGCATCCGGTATCATCAACGACGGCTCAAATTGGTTTGCCGGCTGTCCGGAAGGTTCACCCGCCACTGTATTTGATCCTGATTGTGATGGCATAATAGGTATAACATCGCCGTATATTTCTGCTATACAGGTTTATCCAAATCCGGCCAGTGATGCTGTATCGATAGCTGTTGAAGAAGTTTTGCAACCGAGTGATCGTTTAATCGTAACAGATATACAGGGTAAAACCATATGTACCATTTTCGCACAACAATCATCCCGATTTATCATTGAAAGGAATGGTGCACCGGCCGGTATATACACGGCTAGTGTGGTCACTGCACATGGAGTAAGTTCAGTACAATTTGTCTGGCAGTAAACGCTGCTGTTTATTTCTTGCGTTCAGTGGTAAAGAGCACAAGGTCTTTCAGTGATTCTTTGCTCGGACTATCCGGGAATTGTTTGAGGATTTCGAAGGCTTCCTGTTGGTAACGCAGCATGTGTTGTTCTGCATATGCAATGCCTCCACTTTTGCGCACATAGTCAACTACCCAATCAACGCGCGATTTATCTTTATTGTGGTTTTTGATCACATCGATGATCTTCTTTTTATCCGCACGAGGTGCGTTTTGCAGGGTGTAAATGATCGGCAGGGTGAGTTTGCGTTCCTGGATATCGATACCGGTGGGTTTGCCTATATCATCGCTACCATAATCTAACAGGTCGTCTTTGATTTGAAAGGCGATGCCGATCTTTTCACCGAATAAACGCATAGCACTGATGAGGTCTTCGTTTTGTGTGGCACTGGCTGCGCCGGCACTACAAGCACTAGCGATGAGTGTAGCTGTTTTTTTTCGGATGATCTCGTAATAAATGTCCTCCTGAATGTCGAGTCGCCTTGCTTTTTCAATCTGCAACAATTCACCTTCGCTCATTTCGCGCACCGCATCAGATGTGATCTTGAGCATTCGAAATTCATTGTTATCCAGTGATACCAGCAGGCCCTTGGCCAGAAGATAGTCACCTATCAATACGGCGATCTTATTTTTCCAAAGCGCATTGATTGAAAAAAAACCTCTGCGTTCATACGCATCATCTACCACATCATCGTGCACGAGTGTGGCCGTATGTAATAATTCAATAAGGGTAGCTGCGGTATAGGTGGATGGAGTGAAATTACCGCATACTTTCGCACTGAGCATAACAAACATCGGGCGCATTTGCTTTCCTTTGCGCTTTACAATGTAATACATCACGCGATCGAGGAGGGCGACATTGCTTTTCAGTGATTCTCTGAATTTGTCCTCGAATTGAGCCAATTCCTCGGCTATGGGCTGCTGTATGCGATTGAGATCAGCCATTGCGGGCGCAAGTTAACATACAGTTGCGACAGTTTTGGTGACTAACCACGACTATCGGATGGGTGCAACTTTTTTCAGCAGAATTGCGTTAAAATAGCTCATGTGCCATATTTACAGGTCCTTAGGCCGAATGGTCGTAATCGGGTTGATCGCTTTTTCGTTTCAGGGGTGTTCTGAAGGCGGGGGCGTGAATATCTTTTCTCTTGAAGACGATAAGGCATTGGGTGCGCAGATCGCTGCTTCGATCGCTGGGGATCCTGCGCAGTTTCCACTCATCGACCCTGAGGTGTATCCCAAAATGTATGGCTTTTTATACGGCATGCGCGATTCGATACTTGCTACACAGGCAGTTGTGCATGCGCAGGATTTCGAATGGCAACTGCACGTGATCCATAATGATACCATAGTAAATGCATTTTGCACTCCCGGCGGCTATATGTATATCTACACCGGATTATTAAAATTCATGAGTAATGAGGCTGAACTGGCAGGTGTATTGGCGCATGAAATGGCACACGCAGATCTTCGTCATTCAACGGATCAATTGACAAAAGCCTATGGGATATCACTACTGTTGAGTTTACTAGTTGGTGAAAATGGCTCAGCCATAGCGGATATTGCTGCCGGACTTTCGCAATTAGCTTTCAGCAGATCTGACGAAGCGCAGGCGGATGCCTATGCAGTGAGTTATTTATGTGGCACGCAATATAATGCGGATGAAGCGGCCACATTTTTTGAGAAGATCAATACTCAGGAGGGAGCTCAAATACCTGATTTTTTAAGTACACACCCGAATCCGGATGACCGGGTGGAGGCCATAAGGGAAAAATCTACGGAATTGGCGTGCCCCGGAGAAGAAACGTATGCACAGCAGTATGTCCTTTTCCTCAAAGAACTACCTAAATGAAAGGATATACAATAAAGTGGCTCAAATAAAATATCCGCCAACAAGCTATATACATGCCAGCTGGCGGATCCTTTTAATATGTTGATCAAATTCTGATCGCTACGGTTGCAGAGAATGTTCTGCCATCTGATGGCCAGATTCCCGGTCCGGGATAAAATTGCGGGCGCTTCGTAAAATATTGTTCGTCGAGCACATTGTTGGCGTTGAATTGAAGCTTTATCATTCTGCTTGCCTGCCAGGTAATATTCAGGTCCAGTAATTGATAGGCCGGCACCAGTCCTAAGGAACCTGATGCATTTGGTTCCACTGTGTTGAGTGCATCGGCGAAGCTTTCTGCCGTATAACTATATAAGGCAGAAAAACTATAATCGCTATATTTTATGGTAAAGCCATTTCTGGAAATGATCTCCGGTACACTTTCTACTTTATTTCCGGTTACGCTTACGTTTTCACTGCCGGATCGTATGGTGGCATCTGTGTATTGCGCATCCATATAGGATGTTGAGGTAAAGACGCTCAGCAGGGCCTTTTGGCCAAGTTCAAAGTCGCCCTGCAAAAAGCATTCAAGACCCGCAGTTCTGGAATCACCAATATTGGTGCGACGGATGATCAGTGTGCCGGCTGTATCGGTTTCAGCAATAGTGCCGAGGCGATTATTGTATTGCAGATAGAACCCGGTTATATCCCACTTCAACATTTTCCATTTGCCACGATAACCAATTTCTGCATTGTAACCATAGGCGTCTTTCAGATCTTTATCGGCATACTCATAAATACTTGCCGGAATGATGTCTTTGAAAATCACCGGTCGATACGCTTGCGAAAATCCGGCGTAAATGTTTGTGTAAGGAGAAATATCATATTGCGCACTTGCTCCAAATAAAGGGAAGCTGTGCTTGATTGTGTTTGGTAAGGTGGAATCGGGATAGTAAGTAATGATTCCCGACATGTTGCTTTCGCCCATTTCCATGCGCGCTCCAACATTCACGGAAAACTTATCGGTGATCACCCACCGGTTTTCGACAAATGCGGCAAGGTGTGTGGTTTTAAAATGCAGGTCGCGACCCCAACCGGGTACCGCCAGCTCCAGATCAAAGTCGCTGCCGGTGCTGCCTTTACCGAGTTGGCGACGGTGCAGGTCATTGTTCATATAT
>JAYRVB010000251.1:0-3750 GCA_041918775.1 Chitinophagales bacterium | reverse complement strand
TAAACGCTCAGGAAACTAAGATGTAATACCTGACCAACTTAATAAAAAAAGGCCGTCCGTTTGGATGGCGTTTTTTGTTGGGTGGAGGGTTGAAGGTTGGGGGTTGGGGGTTGGGGGGTGAGGGTTGAGGGTTGAAGGTTGAAGGTTGGGGGTTGAAGGTTGAAGGTTGAAGGTTGGGGGTTGAGGGGTGGGGGTTGGGGGTTTGTGGGGGAGATGACTTTTGTTTGTGTAACTACCAATAGCTATCGGGACAATACTTTTTTTCACGCAAAGGCGCAAAGCCGCGAAGAAATGCAAAGGCTCTCACGATTAACCACTCACTACTCACCACTCACCACTCACCATTCACGACTCACGATTGACGATTCACGATTGACCTTTCTGCGCATATTGTAAATCCAACAGGTAATCGTTAAACTTTCAGCTTACGTTGATACATTTGGATGGTGTTCTCGATGCCGTAGTAGAGTGCGTCGCTGATGAGGGCGTGGCCGATGGATACTTCGTCTACGCAGGCGAGGGTGTTTACGAAATAATGGAGATTTTCGAGATTGAGGTCGTGGCCGGCATTTACACCAAGACCGATTTGGTGTGCTGTTTGTGCCGCAGTTGTGTAGGCAGCAATGGCAGCTGTTTTATTTGTCGGAAACTCGTGTGCGTACGGTCCGGTGTATAATTCGATGCGGTCGGTGCCACTTTCTCCGGCAGCATGCACTTGCGCAATGTCGGGGTTGAGGAATATGCTTACACGTATACCGTAACTTTTTATTTCTGCAATGATATCTTTTAATTGCTGCATGTGATCGATGACATTCCATCCGGTATTTGAAGTGAGCACATCCGGTGGGTCAGGTACCAGGGTTGCCTGCGCAGGTTTTACGCTACGAATGATCTCCATATAGCGTGCATCGGGATATCCTTCAATATTAAACTCTGTAGTAATATGCGGTGCGATACGCATCACATCATCCAGGGTGATATGCCGTTCGTCGGGACGCGGATGCACAGTGATACCATCGGCACCGAAGCGTTCACAATCAATGGCAAATCGCACTACATCAGGGATCTGACCGCCTCTGGCATTGCGAATGGTGGCTACCTTGTTGATGTTTACGGATAGTTTCGTCATGCCGCAAAATTACAGATAATCGTTGCCATGGTCATAACAGAAAGTAAAGCACTGACAGACCTGCACAAAAAAAGGGGCAGAATTTCTTCCACCCCCTTTTGAAAGCTATTTGCACTAAGCTTAATAGCGGTAGTATTCCGGTTTGTAAGGACCGTTTTTGTCTACACCGATATAGTTAGCTTGTTTGGTATTTAATTCTTCGAGTTCCACACCCAGTTTCTTCAAATGTAAGCGCGCTACTTTTTCATCAAGGTGTTTAGGCAGCGTGTATACTTTGTTTTCGTATTGTGCATGGTTCTTCCACAATTCGATCTGAGCGAGTGTCTGGTTGCTGAATGAGTTACTCATCACAAAACTTGGGTGACCCATGGCACAACCCAGGTTAACCAGGCGACCTTCAGCCAGCAAGATGATATCTTTTCCATCGATGGTATACACATCTACCTGTGGCTTAATGGTATCGCGTGTATTACCGTAGTGGGTATTCAACCATGCTACATCGATCTCATCATCAAAGTGGCCGATATTACATACGATAGCATTGTGCTTCATGGCACGGAAATGCTTTTCAGTGATGATATCGCAGTTACCGGTTGCAGTAACAATGATGTCTGCTTCGCGCACGGCGTCGTCCATTTTCTTCACTTCATAGCCATCCATAGCAGCTTGTAATGCACAGATCGGATCGATCTCAGTAACGAGAACACGAGCACCACTACCGCGCAAAGAAGCAGCTGAACCTTTACCCACATCTCCATATCCGGCCACAACAGCTACTTTACCGGCCATCATCACATCGGTAGCGCGACGGATCGCATCAACTAATGATTCTTTACAACCGTATTTGTTATCGAATTTCGATTTGGTCACGCTATCGTTCACGTTGAATGCAGGCATTGGCAAGGTGCCTTTCGCCATGCGCTCATATAAGCGATGTACACCGGTAGTTGTTTCTTCAGAAATACCTTTTACGTGTTTGATCAGCTCAGGGTATTTGTCGAGTACCACATTGGTAAGGTCGCCACCATCATCGAGGATCATGTTGAGCGGCTCATGGTTTTCACCAAAGAACAGAGTTTGTTCGATACACCAGTCGTACTCTTCAATGTTCATCCCTTTCCACGCATACACCGGAATACCGGCAGCAGCGATAGCCGCAGCGGCATGGTCTTGAGTCGAAAAGATATTGCATGAGCTCCATTGCACTTCAGCTCCCAGTTCTTTGAGTGTTTCAATGAGCACGGCAGTCTGGATGGTCATATGGAGGCAACCTGCAACGCGGGCGCCTTTTAAGGGTTTAGACGGACCAAATTCTTCGCGGATGGCCATCAGGCCCGGCATTTCGGCTTCAGCCAGTTTGATCTCTTTACGTCCCCACTCAGCGAGGGTGATGTCTTTTACCTTGTAAGGTAACTTTTTGTCTGTAATGACGTTCATGTGTCTTGTTTAATTATGTTTTAAACGCCCTGCAAAGGTAAGCAATTGCCTAAGCAAAGGCAATGTTTGAACCATTTCGATGCGGATATGGTTCATAGTTCGTTCCTGTTTTTATCGGATACCGATAATTCCTGCAGGAGCCTTATTTTTGCAAAACGTTAAAAATATCCATATGTATCCTAAAGAACTTGTGCTTCCAATGAAAGAAGAGCTTACTGCGGTGGGCTTTGAGGACTTATCTACACCAGAAAAAGTAACCGAAGCCATCAAACATACAGAAGGCACCCTGTTGCTCGTTTTCAACTCTGTATGTGGATGTGCGGCCGGAGCGGCTCGTCCGGGGGTGAAGATGTCATTGGGGGCGGAAGTGAAACCGGATCGCCTCGGAACGGTGTTTGCCGGTTTTGATATCGATGCGGTTGCGGAAGCCCGCAGACATACATTGCCTTATCCACCCAGCTCGCCAAGCGTGGCTTTGTTCAAAAATGGCAAGCTTGTTTACTTCATGGAACGCCATATGATCGAAGGTCGTAATGCGCTCATGATCGCGAATGATCTGGCAAATGCTTATACAAAGCATTGCGCTCAGGTGGAAGGATAATTATCCATTCTGCATTTCATTAGCAAGTGCCTGACACCGGGACAGGAGGTATACGCGTGCACCTGATATTTTCACGGACGCGCGCATTTTCAATTACACACTGCGGGTATCATCGAGGTGTCAGGATTTAATAAATGTTGTGGTAAACACTTTCTGATCAGTAAATACCTGTAAAATGTATTGACCTGCCGGCAAAGTATGTACGTCTAACCTATTTTGCATCACCGGCACCTGCATAACTTTACCGGTCATATCGCTAACCTGAATTTCCCTGTATGCAGGCATATTATTGATCCATAAAAATTGATGTGCCGGATTCGGATAAGTATGTATGTTTAATAAAAACTGTTCTGCAACAGGGGCTTGCACATCCAACATTTGGCTGTAACTGTTTTTACATCCATAATCAACGGTGATATCTAACTGAACCACTACCATCAGGGTATCAGCGTAAGTATGCACAGGCGATTGCAGTGCACTATAGCCACCATCCCCAAAGTACCAAAAGTAGGCGTCAGCATTTAATTCGTTTGGTTCAAACAGATAGGTGCGATCTTCCAGGTAGGTTCCTATAAATGTAGCG
>JAYRVB010000250.1:0-12201 GCA_041918775.1 Chitinophagales bacterium | reverse complement strand
GTGGTTTCTCTTCTGCTTACTAATGTGTTTATTGGAGATGCATATCACGATTTTTGGCTTACTAAAGTTGGTGCGTTAAGTGTTGAACATTGGATAAATGATGGCCTTATGGCGATTTTTTTCCTGCTCATTGGTTTGGAACTGGAGCGCGAAATTTATCAGGGAGAATTATCCAAAGCACGAGATGCCATGCTTCCGGCCATGGCTGCAATTGGTGGCATGCTGGTGCCGGCCGCAATATTCCTGATGTTTAATTTTGGCACAGATACACAATCAGGTGCGGGTATCCCCATGGCAACGGATATCGCATTTGCATTAGGTATATTATCCCTTCTCGGAAGCCGCGTGCCTACCTCTTTGAAAGTTTTTCTTACAGCACTCGCAGTTATTGATGATCTGGGCGCCATTTTGGTCATAGCCTTTTTTTATACCAGCGACCTGCAGGTGCTACCTTTATTGATATCGTTGAGCATATTCGGAGTTCTGTTGATATTTAATCGATTAAAAGTGCATCGCACCTGGCCTTATGTGATCGGAGGTATATTGATGTGGTATTTTATGCTGCAATCCGGAGTTCATGCCACTATTACAGGAGTACTGCTTGCATTTGCTTTGCCATTTACGGATGGCGGGAAGCAGTCCCCATCCTATAAAATGCAACATGCTCTGCATATTCCTGTTGGCTTTATCATATTACCCATATTTGCCTTAGCCAATACAGCAATCCATATTTCCGGTAATTTGGCAGAGATACTTACACAGAATTATAGTGTTGGCATAGCCCTGGGTCTGATAGCCGGTAAGCCATTAGGCATTATACTGCTAACTTTTCTGGCCATCAGACTTAAGATATGTAAGCTGCCGAGTGGAATCACCTGGAGTCAGGTGCTTTCAGTGGGTTGCCTGGCGGGGATCGGATTTACGATGTCAATTTTTATTACCCTGCTGGCCTTTGATGATGCACAGATCATCAGCAATGTTAAGTTGGTTATCATGCTTTCCTCTTGCTGTGCCGGTATTATTGGATTTATGTTGTTACGCGGCACACTCCCGAAACAATTATTAGAAGAATCTGCACCTGAATAGTTTTTCATGTAACCTGCATCGGTTCCTGTGATCAGGCAAAAAGTGTTTGTGTTTCGAAACGCAGGATGAAGTAGTATCTTTACGCAAAACTCATGACAATGTCTAAAAAGAAGGTAATTGTACTTGGCGCCGGGATGGTGGGAAAGGCAATGGCAATTGATATGGCAAAGGATTATGAAGTGTACTCTGCAGATATCAATACCGATGCCTTGCAGCGTTTGGAAAAATACGGCGTGCGTACGATCCATGCCGATCTCACCAGCAAAGAACTGATCACCTCGCTCATTGAAGATAAAGATCTCGTGATCGGCGCTGTTCCGGGATTCATGGGTTTTGAAACTTTAAAGACCGTGATCGAAGCCGGTAAACCTGCCAGTGATATTTCTTTTTTTGATGAAGATCCGTTTTTACTGGATGAAATTGCCAAGAGCAAAGGCGTTACTGCAGTGATGGACGTAGGGGTTGCTCCGGGTATGGATAATATCATTTTGGGCTACCACAATAAGCGTATGCAGGTTAAGGATTTTGTGTGTCTGGTGGGCGGACTTCCTGCAGCGCGCATCTGGCCTTATGCGTATAAAGCGCCGTTTTCTCCCATTGATGTGATTGAAGAATATACCCGCCCGGCTCGTTATGTACAAGAGGGTAAGTTAGTGGTCAAAGAAGCACTTACTGATCCTGAATATATGGATTTTGGCGGCATCGGCACATTGGAAGCCTTTAATTCGGATGGACTGCGTTCACTTATTCGCACCATGCCGCATATTCCGAATATGATCGAGCGAACCTTGCGCTATCCCGGACATATCGAACTCATGAAAGTGTTGCGGGAAACCGGATTTTTCAGCAAGGAATTCATCGATGTAAAAGGACAGCATGTAAGACCTATCGATGTGACTGCTAAACTCCTCTTCCCGAAATGGAAATTAGGTGACGAAGAACACGAACTCACAGTAATGCGCGTGATCGTTTCCGGAACGGAAGATGGAAAACAGGTCACCTACACCTACGACCTCCTTGATCGTTATGATCCTGAAACCAAAACATCCTCTATGGCGCGCACTACGGGTTACACCTGTACTGCAGCTGCTCGACTGATTTTGGAAGGAGCGTATACCAGAAAAGGGATCTCTACACCGGAATTTTTAGGTGAGGAAGAAGCACATTTTCAATACATCATGGATTTTATGGCTTCGCGCAATATCGCGTATCACATGCATAAGACCACACATTGATATCGGCTGCAGGTTAATTACATGCGCGTGTTTATGAATGGCACCTTACCACGCAGGTTTCGAACTGCTTTGTTAAATATGTTCTGATTTATCAGGATGTTCTGCTTTGTCAGCTTCTTCCTGAAATTGCGCAAACTCAGTGGTGTGGTGATCCTTTTTTGACTTCGGAAAATTAAAGGCATAGCTGGTAAGTACCGGCACAATGAATATGCCCACCGTGATCATACTGAAATACAGATCAGTGGTTTCGCTTTCGAGGAAGTGACAGAGGGCGGTATTGCGACCAAATTCGTAGCAGATAAAGCTGAGCAATAATTTTAATCCCAAAAGCGCGATGATCAGAAATGCGCTGGTGTTGAGGAAGCTGAATCGCTCGAGTAATTTGATCACGCCTTGTGCAACAAAGCGAATGGCCAGGATGCCAATAAATACACCCAGACATACCAGATAAATATTATCAGTGTAGGCTACAGCAGCAAATACGTTATCGATGGAAAAAGCAAGGTCCATGATATTTACCAATATGACCGTACTCCAGAAATTGCCTATTCGTCCAACGGTATTTTTATAGAACCAATTGTTGGATTTATTCAAGGTGTCGTCAGCAGTAGTTTCAGTAGCGGAAGTACGGAAATAATCCAATGCAAGCCAGATCAGGTATAATCCGCCTAATGCTTTTAACCAAACCACCTGTATCAGCCAATTGGCGAGTAACAGGGCAAGTCCTCTGAAAAAATAGGCACCAAAAATACCATAGCGCAGTGCCTTGCCGCGTTGTTCTTTAGGCAGATCCATTACCATGGTGCCCATTACCAATGCATTATCGACACTCAACATGGATTCGATCAGGATCAGGTTGAATACGATGATAGAGGCTTCCGCCGGTGAATGCCCAAAAAATTCCTGAAAGTCGAATAGTATTTCCGGTAGCATAATGGTTTAGATTGTGGTGTTTTGCATGGTTTCTTCCCATTGCCAGGCTGTACGCATCATGTCTTCAATATCGTATTGCGCTTCCCAGTTCAGATGTTGTTTTGCTTTACTGTTGTCGGCATATATTGCTACTACATCACCTTCGCGACGAGGTCCGATAGTATATTGTAATTTTTGACCAGTGCTTTTTTCGAAAGCATGGATCAATTCTAAAACAGTAACCCCTTTGCCCGATCCCAGGTTAAAGACTTCATATGCTGCCTGCTGGCGGCCGTGCATTTGATATTCAAGTGCAAGGGTGTGCGCTGCGGCAATGTCCATTACATGGACATAGTCGCGAATACAAGACCCATCGCGGGTAGGGTAATCGGAGCCGTAAATGGTAAATTGCGTTTTCTTCCCAATAGCGGTCTGCGTGATATTCGGCACAAGATTCTCGGGTTCGCTGAAGGGGATCTCTCCGAGTCGGCCACTGGTATGTGCGCCAACCGGATTAAAGTAGCGGAGGGCAATAAATTTTGATGTTGAGTTTTTAGCATGCGCCGCGATCATTTGTTCGGAGATCAGCTTGGTCCAGCCATAGGGAGATTCGGGTGTAGACAGCGGCGTGTCTTCTTTTACCGGTTGCTCTGCGCTGTTGCCATATACACTGCATGAAGAACTGAACACAAAATTGGGGATGGAAAATTCTTCTGCAATGCGCAAGATATTGAGGGTGCTGTTGATGTTGTTGTCATAATACACCAGCGGTTTTGCTACCGACTCGCCAACAGATTTAAATGCAGCAAAATGTATAATGCCCGCAATTTGTCCGTGCTGATCAATGATGTTGCGCAACTTCGTGAGGTCGCGACAATCGACGCGATAATTATGGAAAGGTTTTCCGGAAATATCACGTATGCGATCGGCAATAAATGTTTTCGACCTGGATAAATTATCGATAGAGATCACTTCGAACCCCTTGTTCAAAAGATCAATGGCCGTATGAGAGCCAATATATCCGCAACCGCCGGTGATGAGTATTTTGTTCAATAGACCTATGTTGATGTGCTGATTTGCTGATGTGTTGATTTGCTGATGTGTTGATCCCGCTTTGGAGGGATGTCGCTCCGCTCCATGTGCTGTTCCTTACTACTTAGGACTTAGCATAGGTTTACATGTTCTTGTATTCATTAACGAATTAACAAATTGACGAATTAACCAATTATTTCAGTATGCGCATTAAGTATTGACCATATCCGCTTTTCATCAATGGTTGTGCGATCTTTTCGAGTTGTTCTGCATTGATGAATTTTTTGCGGTAGGCTACTTCTTCAATGCAACCGATATTCTGCCCTTGTCGTTGTTCGATCAATTGGATAAAAGTACTGGCTGCCATCAGTGAATCGAAAGTACCCGTATCGAACCATGCGGTTCCTCTGGGCAATACGCTCACTTTTAATTTTCCTCTGCGCAGGTATTCTTTGTTGACATCCGTGATCTCGTATTCGCCGCGCGGACTTGGTTTCAGGTTGCGCGCGATCTCCACCACATCGTTATCATAAAAATATAAGCCAGGCACAGCATAATTGGATTTTGGTTGTTGCGGCTTTTCCTCGATGGAGAGCACATTGCCATTGGCGTCAAAATCTACCACGCCATATCGTTCGGGATCACTAACGTGATATGCATAGATGATACCGCCTTCGGGATCGTTGTTGGCGGTAAGGAGTTCACCTAATCCGCTGCCGTAGAAAATATTATCGCCCAGTACCAGTGCAGCTTTATCGTTTCCGATAAAATCGGCACCCAGGGTAAACGCCTGTGCAAGTCCGTCCGGTGAGGGTTGCTCAACATAAGAAAAGGAGCATCCGATGCGGGAACCATCGCCTAAAAGTCGCTGAAATCCCGGGAGGTCATAGGGTGTACTGATGATCAGGATATCCTTGATGCCTGCCATCATGAGGGTTGACAGGGGATAGTAGATCATGGGTTTGTCGTAGATCGGCATCAACTGCTTGCTGATGGCAAGGGTAATAGGATGCAGACGTGTGCCGGAGCCGCCGGCCAATATGATTCCCTTCACGGTAAGTGGTTTGGCCGCAAAGATAGGCGCATCCAAGCAGTTTATCAGAGGTTTTTGCGGGGTGGGAAGTAAAAAGCGGTGACATAAGTCATCCTGTAAGGAAACCTGCATCATAAATAAAAGCATGGTAATACTTCTATTTTTGACCTATAAAAAAACATACTATGAAAAGCCAATGGACCATAGCCCTGGTATTTGTATTTACCCTTGTGCTGGCTGCATGCGGCGGCAAGGGAGCCGCGCCGGCAGCAGACGGTGAAAAACCACAAAGCATGCTCGGGCCGAAAACCGAGAATGAAAAGATGATCGCCGAAGGTCGCGGTATCGGAGAAGTAAAGACCGTGACCCTGAACACACCGCTTGAACAGGAGCGTGTGAAGCGAGGCAAAGACATCTATGATATGAAATGTAGTGCTTGTCACACATTGACCGATCAGCGAGTAGTAGGTCCGGGATGGGCGGGGATCACCAAAACGCGCAAGCCTGAGTGGATCATGAATATGATCACCAATGTGGAGACCATGTTGGAGCGCGATCCTGAAGCACAAAAATTGTTAGAGCTCTGTCTCACCCGCATGCCAAATCAAAATGTATCGATAGGCGATGCGCGCGACGTATTGGAATATATGCGCTCGAATGATGGAGAGCAATAAATCATTACAACATCAAGATCAATAAACCATTATGAAAAATCTAAGTTTAGTATTGTTGTTTATGGCCATTGCGACTTTTGGCTGTAAACCCAAATCAGGCGTATCGGTAGCTACCGGTGATGCCGCATCGAAGGTGTATGTTGCACCGGGTACCTATGATGAATTTTACAATGTCGTTTCCGGTGGCTTCAGTGGACAAATGGCTATTTATGGCATTCCGTCTGGTCGTTTATTCCGCGAGATCCCGGTATTTTCTGCAGATCCTGAAACTGGCTGGGGATATACTGAAGAAACCAAGGGGATGTTAATGACCTCGCATGGTTTTGTGCCATGGGACGACCTGCATCATCCGGCACTTTCAACCACCAATGGTGTGCACGATGGCAGATGGGCATTTGGTAATGCGAACAATACCCCGCGTATTGCGCGCATCGACATGCGTACTTTCCGCACGATGGAGATCATTGAATTACCTAATAGTTCAGGTAATCACTCTTCTCCATTTATTACGGAGAACACAGAGTATACAGTAGCGGGCACCAGGTTTAGTTCGCCTCCGGAATATCAGGGCAGCAATCCGGATGTATCTATCACTACATATAAGGAAAATTTCAAAGGGTATATCTCTTTTGTAAGTGTTGAAAAGGAGAACGGCAAAATGGATGTGGCCTTTCAATTGGAAATTCCACCACTCAATACCGACCTTGCTCGCGCAGGCAAAGGGCCTTCGCATGATTGGTTCTTTTTTAGCTGTTACAACTCCGAACAGGCTTTTACCTTATTGGAAGTAAATGCTAGTCAGAAGGATAAAGATTTTATTCTTGCCGTGAACTGGAAAAAAGCAGAGGAATATGCTAAAGCAGGTAAGGGAAAGAAACAGCAAGTGAAGTATGCGCACAATTATTACGATGAAAGTACACATAGCGCGGTATCAGAGATCAAAAATGAAGTGTTGGTGCTTGATCCAAAGGAACTAAAGGATGTATTGTATCTCATCCCATGTCCGAAATCACCGCATGGATGCGACGTGGATCCAACAGGACAATATATTGTTGGTTCGGGCAAACTGGCAGCATTGATCCCTGTGTTTTCATTTGATAAAATTCAAAAGGCGATAGCCGCAAAAGATTTTGAAGCAGAATACGATGGTATTCCTGTATTAAAATATGAAAGTGTGTTACACGGTGAAGTGCAAAAACCCGGATTGGGTCCGCTGCACACCGAGTTTGATGCCAATGGCAATGCATATACCAGCTTCTTTGTGAGTTCAGAGATCGTAAAATGGAATGTGCAATCGTTGCAGGTACTGGATCGCGTACCAACATATTATTCCATCGGTCACCTCTGTGTGCCCGGAGGACCTACTGCAAAACCTTGGGGTAAGTACGTGATCGCTTATAACAAGATCACGAAAGACCGTTATTTGCCAACAGGTCCGGAATTGACACAGTCGGCACAGCTTTATAGTATCGAAGGAGATAAGATGGAGTTGCTGCTCGATTTTCCAACTACCGGTGAACCGCACTATGCTGAGGCTATCCCTGCAGATCTGGTGAAAGGAAATTCTGCCAAGATATTTAAGATCGAAGAGAATAATCACCCTTATGTTGCCAAAGGAGAAAAAGATGCCAAGGTGTTCAGGGAAGGCAATAAGGTGCATGTGGTTATGTCTAGCATCAGGTCGCACTTTGTACCGGATAATATCGAAGGAGTGAAGATCGGAGATGAAGTGTATTTCCACGTAACCAATCTGGAACAGGATTGGGATGTGCCGCACGGATTTGCGATCAAGGGCGCGGATAACGCAGAAATGCTCATCATGCCCGGTGAAACGGCAACCATTAAATGGGTGCCAAACAGAGTAGGTGTATTTCCATTTTATTGCACCGACTTTTGTTCAGCGCTACACCAGGAGATGCAAGGATATATTCGTATATCGCCTGCCGGAGCAAATATTCCGCTTAGTTACAGTACAGGTAAAGTCAATCCTGCTCCTGTAAAATAATGCAGGTATGATTATTCATTTCTAAAACAGAAACTATGAGAACCCTCTTATATAGTTTAACCATAGCATGGCTGTGTACCGGTATATATGCCTGTAGCAAAAGCCAAACCACGGAATCTGCTACAGCTGAAAATGCTACGATACAGGCAGATGGTCAGGAAGCCGTTGTTGACGATGTATCGCAACCCGATATTGTGAAAATAGCTGTAGGCTCGCCCGACCATACTACATTAGTAGCTGCACTCAAGCAGGCGGATTATGTAAATGATATCAGTAATGCAGGTCCGTTTACGGTATTTGCGCCTACGAATGATGCTTTCGCAAAGATCCCGAAGGAAACTTTGGATGATCTCATGAAGGACGAGAACAAAGCAGCATTGCAGAATATTCTGGAGTACCACGTAGCGGTGGGTGTATATCGCCAGGATTTTCTCAATGAGGGACAGACTGTAGGCATGGCAAATGGTAAAAATGTCACCATACATCTATCCGGTGATAAGATGATGGTGAATGAAGCGCATGTTATTGCCACCGTACCTGCAAGTAATGGACTTATCTATATCGTAGATGGTGTGTTATTACCACCTGCGGATAAATGACGATAAGTTAGGTTGAATGGTTCTACCGGGTGAGGTCAAGCTTACCCGGTAGTTTAAATCACATCGCATGAAAAAATTAGGCATACCATATCGCCTGGCCATAGGGCTGGCTGCGCTACTGTTCCTTTTCACGTACAAATTTCCCTTTTGGGTGATTTACCTCACAGCGCCTCAATATCCGGAAGGATTGACCCTTTATATTTATTTACACAAGCTCTCCGGAGATATAGAGATCATCAATGGTTTGAATCACTATATCGGCATGGCCATCATTGAAGAAGCCGATTTCAAAGAATTCTTAGTGCTTCCTTATATCATTGCCGGAATCACCGCCATCGGGTTGATCACAGCGATCAGCGGTTGGCGTAAGCTGTTGTATGGGTGGACCATTTTCCTGATCCTGTTCAGCATATTGGCGATCTATGATTTTTGGCGATGGGAATATACCTATGGACATAACCTTGATCCTGATGCGGCCATACAGGTGCCCGGAATGAGCTATCAGCCGCCGTTGATCGGCTACAAGCAATTGCTCAATTTTGGTGCCTATTCTTATCCGCACGGAGGAGGGTGGTTTTATATAGGCGGTGTGGCCATTGCCTGTGTGGTTACTTTTTTGGTGTGGCGGAGATCCCGCAAAAGTTTGTAACAATAAACCTATTACGTATGAAAACTGTAAGCCTGATGATACTTTTTTTCGGACTGCTGCTGTCGGCATGTTCCGTTAAACCCAGACCTATACTGGAAGGGGTTGACCAATGTGCGTTTTGCAAGATGACCGTAATGGACAAGAAATACGCTTCTGAGATCGTAACCAATACAGGGAAGATCTATGTATTTGACGATGCGCATTGCATGCATGCCTTTCTTTCACAATCCATGATCTCCCGAGATGAAGTGCAACGGATATTGCTGACCGATTTTAATCATCCGGATATTTTGTTGGAAGCAGATCAGGCGATACTATTTTCTTCTGAAACATTGCGCACGCCGATGAATGGGAATGTTATTGCTTTATCCGACAGCAATGCATTGAAAGCATTGTTGCGATCGATGCAGGGCGAAAGTTTTTCTTTTCACGATTGGCTACCCAATTGAACTCATTTCACATGCGCGGACTGATCATACTGTATCTGTTGTGCAGCACCGGTGTGCTATTTGCTGCAGATACCTTGTTTGTACAAACGGGTTCTGCAAGTTCTTTGCGCAAGGTAATAGAAAGCGCTCCGGCACATAGCATTATTTACATACCTGCCGGGCACTATTATGTACATGAACTCGTCATTACCAAACCGCTCACCCTTACCGGTCCAAGCGAGGCCATTCTCGATGCACAAGGCAAGGGCTCTGTATTAATTTTCGAAGGCAGAAATATTCACCTGAATGGATTGACACTGCAACATACCGGATATAGCAGCATTGATGAACGGGCCGCCCTTAAATTATTATCAGCTTATGGATGCATCATAGAAAATACCAGGATCAGAAATGCCTGCTTTGGCATATCTGTGGTGAATGGTTCTAATTGTGTGATCCGGAATAATGATATTCTTGCCGAACGCATCAGCGAACAGCGCTCAGGAAATGGTATCCATGCCTGGAAAAGCGATAGCCTGACCATCAAAAAGAACACAGTATCCGGGCATCGCGATGGGATCTATTTCGAGTTTGTGACCAAAACCGGGGTGTATCAGAACATCAGTTCCGACAATTTGCGGTACGGTATACATTTTATGTTCAGCAATAATGACGAATATATTGGCAATACATTTGCGCGAAATGGATCCGGTGTGGCTGTTATGTTCAGTCACCACGTACATATTTTAGACAATGTGTTCAGCGACGGTCTTGGTGCATCTAACTATGGCATGCTATTAAAGGAGATCAACGATAGTGAGATCAAAGGCAACAAATTTTTACGCAATACCAATGGGGTATATATGGAAGGAACCAATCGGGTGTATGTGCGAGGCAATGCCTTTATATCTAATGGATGGGCGTGCAGGATACAGGCGAGCTGCAGCAGTGTAGAATTGAATGGCAATAATTTCATCGGCAATTCTTTTGATATGGCAACCAATGGTTCATTGGCGGCACAACAGTTCAATGGCAATTACTGGGATAAATATGAAGGATATGATCTGGCGCATGACGGGCAAGGTGATGTGCCTTATTCTCCAATAAGTATGTATAGTATGATCGTGGAGCGCATGCCGTATGCCATGATGTTGTATCGCAGCTTCACGGTGTATTTGCTCGACCGCTCAGAACGTGTTATGCCCGGAATCAGTTCAGAACAAATAAAAGACCATGCTCCGGCCATGGAGGCCTTTGCCTTATGATCAATATCGATAACATATCAAAACGTTATAAAGGTGTGCAGGCCTTACAGGAAGTTGAGGTGGCCTTTACCGCAGGGCAATCCATTGCGGTGATCGGGCCAAATGGTTCAGGAAAAAGCACGCTCATGAAGTCGATACTCGGCTTAGTAAAGCCCGATAGTGGCGATATACTGGTGCGCGGCGCGTCCATTGCAGGCAACGATGCCTACAGGGCACAGATCGGTTATATGCCGCAGATCGTGCGATATCCGGAAAATATGCGTGTGGCGCATTTGTTTCACATGGTGCAGGACATCCGCAAGAATCCTGCACATACTGATCTGGAATTATATGTGGCCTATGCGATCGCTGAAATGGCCGGGAAGCCTCTGGGTGGACTATCCGGCGGTATGAAACAAAAAGTGAATGCTGCGTTGGCGTTTTTATTTGATCCGCAGATGATCATCCTGGATGAACCGACTGCCGGGTTGGATCCTCTTTCTGCAGAATTGTTAAAAAACAAAATTCAACGCGAGAAAGACAAAGGAAAACTGATCCTGATCAGTTCGCATATCATGGCTGATCTCGAAGAGATCGCCACCCATGTGTTGTATATGATGGATGGACGCATTGCATTCTTTAAAACACTTGCGGCTTTGAAATCAGAAACCGGTAGCGACAATTTGAGTCGCGCCATCGCTGCTTATATGTCACAACAAATCACCAAGGCATGAAAATCCTGAAGTATGTATTTCTTGATATCATTCGCAGCAAGGTGTTGTTGGGGTATGCGGCATTTTTGTTTTTGGTTACCATGGGCATGATGTCTTTAAGTGCTGATCCGGTAAAGGCGGTCAGCAGTTTGCTTAATATCGTGCTTATTGTGATGCCATTATTCAGTGTGGTATTTGCAGGGAGTTATTATTACAATGCCTATGAATTTACTGAATTATTATTGGCGCAGCCGGTTAGGAGATCGGGATTATTTGTAAGTCAGTTTACCGGCGTGGCCACAGCACTGAGTGCCGCGTTTTTAGTGGGGTGTGGCATTCCGGTGTGTATATATGTACCCGGCATGGCGGCCATGTGGTTGTGTGTTTGCGGAGTGCTGTTAAGTGGTGTATTTACCGCCATAGCTTTTTTTGCAGCGGTACGCAATCGCGATAAAACCCGCGGTGTGGGCATGGCGATATTGTTGTGGTTTTATTTCGTATTTATTTACGATGCGCTGGTGTTGATCTTTTTATTCAACTTCAGCGATTATCCATTGGAGAAGTCCATCATGACCCTCACCTTGCTCAACC
>JAYRVB010000249.1:0-3680 GCA_041918775.1 Chitinophagales bacterium | reverse complement strand
TAACAGGTTCCAATGGTAAAACCACAACCAAAGAACTCATCGCTGCCGTTTTGTCAACGCGATATACCACCTACGCAACCAAAGGCAATTTGAACAATCATATCGGTGTGCCTCTTACCATTTTAAATATAGGTCGCGATTGCACCTTTGCAGTGATCGAAATGGGCGCGAATCACCAACAGGAAATTGCTGGATATTGCACCTATGCCGACCCTGATTTTGCACTCATCACGAATATCGGTAAAGCACACCTGGAAGGATTTGGGGGAGAGGAGGGTGTGCTGAAGGGCAAATCGGAATTATACCAATACGTGATGCAAAAAGAAGGAGTGGTCTTTTGGAACAGCGGGCAACAAAAATTAAAGACACTGGTGGCACATTATGACCATACCGTTTCATTTGGCTATCAGGCATCTGATTACCTCAACGGCAAATTGATCACCCAAGGTCAAACTGCTGTGGTGCTGATCGATGATGAAGTAACCATCCATTCACATTTGGTGGGCGACTATAATGCAGATAATATCCTGGCAGCCGCTTGTATCGGAAAATATTTTGATGTGCCTTACACCGATATACAAAAAGCCATTGAAGCTTACGTGCCAGCAAACAACCGAAGCGAATGGCGTGAGATCGGAAAAAACAGATTTATTTTAGATGCCTATAATGCGAATCCAAGTAGCATGCGGGTGGCCTTGGATAATTTCGGCAAATTGGAGGCATCCCATAAAATGGTGTTCATGGGCGATATGCTCGAATTAGGTGCATACAGCGAACAGGAACATCGCGACATACTCCTGTTGGCTTTGCAATGCAATATTGATCAGATCATTACCATAGGGCCACAATTCAAAGCATTGGCGCAACCATCAGTACATGCATTCGACAATAGTGCAGACGCGCACGCCTGGTTCATTGCGCAAAATGTACAAGGTGCAACTATTCTCCTGAAAGGCTCAAGAGGAATGCAACTGGAAAAGATCATTCAGTGATGGAACACTGTTCCCTTATTGTCAGCTGAGTTTGTGGAATATGCGCAACCATTTTTCCGGCACATCATTGCGCAGTGCATTTTCATAATCTTCATACGAACAAGGTACCAGCTGATGCCTTTCAAAGCGCTCTTGCACAATGAATGGCACTTCAACCCACCACCTGCCGCTTTTCATGCTCTTCCAGAAGGTAAGATCGTAATCGCTCTCTGCCACGTTCACGATATATTTGGTGAAATCTTTTTCTGATACAATAGGGTAGTCGCTTTTGCGATTGTAAAACCCATCCACAAAATACCAGATCATTTGTGCGATCAGCTTGGCAGTGAGCTCCTGACTGTCGAACATCGGATTGTATTCATAAATACCCAGCGAACTGATCTTATCACTCATACCTGCATAACGCATGATCTGACAGATCTCCCAACCCGATAAACCGTTCGGCGTAGCATGCGCAATCCCCGGCGCATCAGCGGCGCGAATACAGGCAATGTCGATGCTCATGAGGTCAGCATCGCGCACTTCGGGTTCGGCAAATTGAATGTTCTCTTTTAACCGGCCCAATCTGATCGCATCAAAGAACAGGTCATCCACCGCACGCAGGATCTCCTGCGCATTGAAATGGGTTTGATAACCGATCGCCGCATAATTAAAGAGATATTTTGGTTCGTGTTTGAATACAGTTTGTAACCAGGTGCGCGCAGGTGGAAGAAATTCAGGATCATCAAGATCGATACGCTCATCCAATACCATCATATTAACGGCCTGCCCTAAAAATCCATACCCGCCATACTGACCTATCGTATTATCCTGAGAGCCTCCGATCAAAATGGGCAGGATCTGTTGTCCAAGAAACCACTCCATCACCATATGGATATGTGTGTAGGTTTCTTCCGGTGTTTCGCCCAAAATGACATCACCGGCGTCGATCATTTGTAAAGGATATTCGTTAACGGCCAGTTGATACAAGTGTTTGCGTATCACATCAGCCCCGCCATTGCTCCCGCTGTTTTGTAAACTTCCTCTGCTCTCCGGAATGCCTACCAGGGCCAGTAAACAATTATTGGTATCCGGAAATTCACCGGCTTCTGCGTAAACACGTATGCGTTTAGCCCAATGATACGACTGTGTGGTCCATTCCGTTAACGCTTCCGTAGCGCGAACAGGTGTGAGCAGTTTGGTGATCATGGCTTAAAATTCCACTCTTTTTCATGATTTATCGCTGCCATTGGAAACAACCAAAGGTAGATTTGTCTAATTATTCAGTCATAGCCGCATCTTGTGTATTTTTGCATCGGAGGTGTAATTCAGGCTATGCAGGATTTTCTCAACCAGGAAGTGTTTTACAATACCTATCGCCAATGGTGCTGGCTATTGGGCGTATTGCTGTTTGTGATCATTTTTAAACGCTATATCTCCCGCCTCATCAGCGCCTTGTTGTTTCGACTTGTCAAAAAAACAGAGGCAAGCGAAATGTACCAGGAGTTCCTTCACATGATCCTAAAACCATTGCAATACTTTATCGTGTTGCAAACCATGTATATTGGCTTCCATACCCTGAATTACCCATTTCCGAATCAGGAGGAAGACGGACAGAAATTGGTTTTGGGCATTTTGTATGGCACCTACCGTTTTCTGCTCATCCTCAACATCGCCTGGATCATCAGCCGTATCGGCGACTTTTTTGTGATGGTGCTCAAGCATCGTGCAGAAAAAACAGAAGACCCCTGGGACGATCAGCTGGTTGTTTTTTTGAAAGATATCATTCGCGTATTGGTGTGGACCATTGCGTTGCTCAGTATTCTCGGAGTTGTTTTTGGGGTGAATATTTATTCCATCATTGCCGGTGCCGGTATTGCCGGAATCGCTATCGCTTTTGCAGCACAGGAATCTTTGCAAAATATCTTCGGCAGCATCAGTATTTTCACCGAGAAGCCTTTTATTATTGGCGACCTCATCGAATTTGAAGGCATCAGCGGCACCGTAGTGAAAGTTGGTTTCCGCAGTACCCGCATTCGCACCACCGATACCGCATTCATGACCATCCCGAATAAAACGATCATGAATGCCAAACTCAGCAACCTGTCTCGTCGCACCTCACGACGCATCTATTTCATGTTAACCCTCGATCACGCCACCTCGCTCCAGCAATTGGAAGCGATCCGTGCCGACATCACCAGCTTTGGCGAATCACATCCCTTGCGCAATGATGAGGTCAATGTGGGGGTGATGCAAGTAACACCGGTGGCCATCGACATGTTGGTGGAATTCCATTTCGAATACGTAAAATGGGCAGAATATGTAGACCTGCGTAATCAGGTAATGCTGCAGGTCCTCCGCATCGTCAACACACACGGCGCAACCCTCGCAGCACAACCACTCATCCCCATGTCTGAAAAAAAATAAGCAGGCCTATATGCCCTTCCCGGGCGGCGTGATCAATACATATTTGTAGAAATAGCAGCAGTATGCTGCGTCTAGAAATAGCATTTGTTTTTATTGCGTACTGAGGCGGAGCTTTGGTAGTGGGTATTGAGTAGTGAGTAGTGGGACTAACGATAATGCAATTGCCCCGCTGTAAGCGGGGCAATGAATTTTTTAAAAAAATTATCCGACCCAAATTTCAGCCACTAGGCTAAGTGACATCATGCTCATCCTTCCTCATCTCTCCTTCCTCATCTCTCCTTC
>JAYRVB010000248.1:0-1836 GCA_041918775.1 Chitinophagales bacterium | reverse complement strand
GTAGGTGAGGTCTTTATGGATACTGTCGATGGTCTCTTTGAAAAAATCTCTTTGCAACATCCCCGTTGGGCGGGTGAATGCGCGCAAACCACTTGGGCATTCGGGACAGCGTAAATTACACGATGTGGTTGGTTCGAAAGAAATGCTCACCGGCATGCCCCAATGCACCGGTTTTTTAGTGGCCATACTATAGTAATAAGACCCCAGCACCTTCACCATGTTCCATGCGCGACGCGGTGTAAGTTTAGATGCATAATTGAGGGAGTCTCTATAGCTAAAAGGCATACATCATTTTTGGCTTTCGGGACCGCGGAGCTTATCCTCAAACCCTTCAAGCGACATGAAATTATCCAATGTGATCGTGCACCTTTGTTTCGCATCGCTTTGGTCGTATGTGTATTCCAGAATTTCACTGAACACTTGTGGAATGCGGTAGGAGCGCTTTAAGGTGCTCCTTTCTTTATCGCCATCGTACCAAAATGCCTGGAGGGTGGGACAATAATTACACTTGACCGGATAGTTGGGTTGTGCAAGTAATTCTTCATTGAAGGTATACATGTACCCCATCAACTGTTTAAAAGCTTCCGGCGACACCTCAAAACAATAGGTACCTGAATCTACGCTGCTCAGCATAAATTGAAAACTGGTAGATTTTTCGGCGATACGGAAACTCACGATGTTGTAACTGCCATCAAAATACATGAAATCGATAAATCGTTCATTATAACTTCTAAAAGTAATGGGCTTTCCTACAATGGTATCCCCATTGATGATAGAAATGGTATCGCCGTAAAGTACCACTTCAGCGCTGTCTGACTGCAGTGTCGTATTCTGGGCATTTACCTTAGACACGCATGCCATACAGATCACACAGCATACAAGGATCCACTTCATATTATAAATGTTCGAATTGTTTTAAAAAGCGCATATCATTCGCAGTAAACAAACGAATATCGTTGATCTTGTATTTTAGGATGGCAATACGTTCGAGGCCAAATCCAAATGCGAAGCCGGTATATTTTTCCGCATCTATGCCACAGTTTTCGAGCACAACCGGATCCACCATACCGCATCCGCCTATTTCTACCCAACCGCTATGTTTACAAATGGCACAGCCTTTTCCGCTGCACACGAAACAGCTCACATCCATTTCTGCGCTGGGTTCCGTAAATGGGAAATAACTAGGGCGCAGGCGTATGGTTGTTTTTTCGCCATATAATTCCTGAGCCAGATACAATAAAGTTTGTTTCATATCGGCGAAGGTTACCCCCTCATCGATATACAATAATTCGATCTGATTAAATGTACAATGCGCGCGGGCAGAGATCGTTTCATTTCGATACGTGCGGCCCAATGCTACGATGCGCACAGGTGGTTGCTTACCACTTTTACGCAAAGCATCCATAACACGTATCTGCACATTACTGGTATGCGTACGCAACAGCACAGGCGGATCTGTTTGCACATAAAAAGTATCCTGCATATCTCTGGCGGGATGATCTTCGGGCATACCCAATGCGCTGAAATTATGCCAATCGTCCTCGATCTCCGGACCATCCACAACCGTATAATTCAATCGGGTGAATATTTGCATCAGTTCATCCTTCACCAGGGTAACCGGATGACGCGCTCCTGCCGGTTTCGTTTGTGCAGGGCGTGTCATGTCTACGCCTTGTTGCTTATCTGCCTTTTTAGTCTTGAAAGCACCCTCTGCTTCTGCGAATCGGTTTTCTGCTAATTGTTTCACCGCATTAACGAGTTGACCGAATTCTTTCTTGCGTTCATTCGGGACGTCTTTGATACCGGCGAACACATCCTTCAGCACATTCTTGCTTC
>JAYRVB010000247.1:0-20694 GCA_041918775.1 Chitinophagales bacterium | reverse complement strand
ACTGCCTGTGCAAAATCTTCAGGGGTGTCGGCGATGATAAGGTGTGCCTGCAGTCCTTCGGGCATGCCCGCTGCGCCTTTTGAGGTGGTAACTACCGCTTTGCCTGCTGCCATGGCATCCACTACTTTTATTTTCATTCCACTGCCCGATAGCAGAGGCACGATACAGATGAGTTTATCAGCGGCAAATACGTCCGCATCAGGCACTTCGCCGTGAAAGTGCACATCGTTCGGCAGATTGGCCGCCATATCGCCGGGCGCATTTCTGCCGGCAAACTCCAACCGAACTGCCGGGCATGTTGACTTTACCTTGGGCCATACACGATCGATAAACCACTTCAGTCCCTCCCTGTTAGGAAGCCAATCCATTCCCCCAATAAAATATAAGGAGCGTGTATCCACCGCAACATCAGGTGTTGCCCGCACATCAATGCCACTCGGGATATAACATAATGGTCGCGGCACATGCTGTTGTGCATACCACTGCGCATCGGTTCGCGAGATGGGAATAATGGCCTGTGTTTCGCGTATGATATGTTTCTCGTAGTCTTCTAAGCGCTTTGACTGTATGCGGAAGTACCGTTTTTTGAGTCCCGTCGCCTGCGCTGCCAGATCGCTCCAGATCTCGTGTTCTACGTTGTGACTCCGATATACCAGCAAGGGCTCGCCTTTTTTGGGCTGGGGCAGGAGGTGTGAGGTGGCATCGGGGTCTACCTTGGGAATAAAGTAGGTGACCTTGTTTTCACCCGTATGTCGACCCCGAAGGGCAATATAAGCGGATAGAAGCGTGTATAAGCCTTCGCACTGCACAATGGTATCCGGATGTTGTTGCAGATGCGTATAGATGGCGGCCGACAGTTCAGGGATGGCGAAGCGTTCTACGTGGTAGGGGAGATCGCTCATGAGGTTGCGCAGTGCGCCGAAGCGGGTAGCGCGGGTTTGGGCCTCGATGGCAAATACGGGGATCTGCAGGTCGTTGGCCACGGTTTGCTGCGGGGTATGGTGTTTTTCGGTGTTGAGATACATCAGAAACACCTCATTGCCCGCAGCGCACAAGCCTTTGATCATTTGCCTGATGGCAATGGCTTCGCCATCGTGGGCCGGCACCGGTGGTTTTTTGGCAACGATCAGGATATGCATGCGGGTGCAAAATTACGCTTTATCGGGGGGCATCGCGGGTGAAATTGTATTTTTGCGACCTATATGTTGTTGAACAAAAAGATCATTGTTGTTTTACCGGCCTATAATGCAGCTAAAACACTGGAACAAACCTATGCCGAGATCCCTTTCGACATTGTTGATGAGGTAGTGCTTGTCGACGATGCGAGTCGCGATGAAACGGTTTCCGTGGCCAATAAGATCGGGATCAAACATATTATCCGCCACGAAAAAAATAAAGGGTATGGCGGCAATCAGAAAAGTTGTTACAACAAAGCGCTGGAACTCGGTGGCGACATTGTGATCATGTTGCATCCCGATTATCAATACACCCCGAAGCTGATCACCAGCATGGCCAATATCATAGCACAGGATCTTTATCCGGTGGTGTTGGCATCGCGCATTTTAGGTCGCGGCGCACTCAAAGGCGGCATGCCCTTTTATAAATATCTGTTCAATCGCTTCCTCACCTTGTCGCAAAACCTGTTGATGCGTCAAAAACTTTCCGAATACCACACCGGATATCGCGCCTTCAGTGCCGAGGTATTGCGCAGGATCAACTTCATGGCCAACAGCGACGATTTTGTATTCGACAACCAGATGCTTGCACAAATTTTCTTTGCCGACTACGAGATAGCCGAAGTCACCTGCCCCACCAAATATTTCGACGACGCCTCTTCCATCAATTTCAAACGCTCCGTCATCTACGGCCTCGGCGTACTCCGCACCTCCTGGCAATATCGTTTGCAAAAGTGGGGACTTGTGCGCTATGCCTATTTGAAGCCTTTACGGTGAAATGGGGGTATCAGGTATCAAGTATCAGGTATCAGGTATCAAGTATCAGGTATCAGGTAGAAACCTCAAACCCTGAACGCACAACCTTCAACCCTCAACCTTCAACCCTCAACCCTCAACCTTCAACCCTCAACCTTCAACCCTCAACCCTCAACCTTCAACCCTCAACCCTCAACCCTCAACCCAGAACCCACATCCTTCGGCATAATTTTTGTCTGATTCGGGTGTTTTATAGACAAATACTTACCTTTATACAAAATCAACACACTATGCGTATCAAGCACACATTGATGGCTATTTTGCTCGTTGTTGCAGTAGCCTTTCGCACACAAGCTCAGAGTTTGGTGATGTGCGAATCTTACGATGCAAACGGCAAACCATCGGGCATTTATACTTCATGGGATATTAAAGCAGAAGGCGGATTTGTATACTTACTGTATTCTCAGCCGGCAACGTTCAATACCAGTTCACTTTGGTATTTGTATATCGACTACGATTGGTATAACAATGGCAACTTATCTGCTTACGAAACGATCTCACTAACACCCGAGCGCGGAAAAAACTGGCTGGTTTACGATTACAAGTTTACTGAAGTGGGAAAATATCGTGCGTTCATCATGAAAGATGGCGTGGAGCAGGCTTCTGTGTCGTTTACCATTAATTGGGAAGAAGGGGTAACACCTCCTCCAACAACAAACACACCAACAACGCCCGGTGGAATTGACACTTATTATTACGAGGATTCCTTCATTCAATTTTGTTCATCTGTGAATGCAGATGGTACATGCAATAATCCAGCCACCTCCTATACGATACCTTACGGTGCCACTTCAGTAGAAACAACGGTATTGTTGGATAACAACCTAAAGAATTTTGAAACCAATCTGATATACGTAGATGTATATAAAGATGGTGCATCTGATCCATACGATTCTTTTAGCGTGAACGTGGAGAATACCTGGAATTTCTGCTGGTTCAAACTAACGTTTGCCGCACCGGGTACTTATTATATCGATACCTATAATGCAAATGATATCTTTATCAATACCGGTTCTGTAACGGTCACCAGGTAGCGCTGATGTCAACAATGACCAGCGCAGTATTGCAAAAGTCGTAAACATACAAGGAGCAACAAGCCACCGCATAACGGAAACTTGTTGCTCTTTTTTTTGTCGCGCACTCAGCGAACTACAGTAATTCTGTATTGTCGTCAGCTTTGTTTTCCTGCTCCATCCTTTTCCCCAGCCATTTACCCAGGGAGGCACTGAACAGTATACACAAGGCACCAGCCATGCATGCGAGCACGTTGTGAAAATCAAAATCTCCGCCGCCGGGTAAATAATCCTTTTCGCGATTACCAAAGCTGAGGAACCAGAGCCAGATCGCATTAAGTGCAAAGGCAAATGAACGCACCAGCAATACGAGTCCACCGATCACAAATGCTACCTGCAGGATCACCTCTTTTTGCAGGCCTAATTGCACCAGCTCATCGTGTTGTGCTTCCGGCACGAGGCGGGCAGCCCAGTATGCAGATCTGGATAGGAGTGTCCAAACAGCGAAGCCATAAATGATCACCGGGATCAGACCAAAAAGCAGCATCTGAGCAACATAGCCATCAGGCCCGATTTGGTCAAAGTCTCCCATTGTATTTCGCATGGATATCAGTTGAAGGATGATCGTGATCAATGCCGCGATGCCTTCGATCAAGGGGATCAAAAAGTAGATACCAAGGATCTTCAGGGTGAGTGTAAACACATCAATTTTTTTCATGCAGTTGGTTTTGGGTTTCAATAAAGATACCCAAAACGCCGATTTTGCCTGCAAGTGCGGATGCGGGTGCAGTGGACTAGCTCAATGCTACCACCATACCGATGGTGATCGCCACAAAGGAGCCGATGATGTTTACCGTACGATCATGTTTGATGAGTACCTGTAAGAGCAGATCCATAAAACCGCCAAACAAGCCCAGACCAGCTAAGCCTAACATCGCAGCCATTCCCCAGCCTTCGTCGTTCGACAAGGTGTTGTAATTGGATAAGGTGTACAACAATAAACCGATCATGAAAGCGGCAGTGCAGCCGTTGAGGATGGTGAGTTTATACCGCATAGTACAACTGTTTTGGGTGGAGGAATAGATTTTCCGTTTCTAAATATAAGGAAAAGTAATGCTATCGGCAGTGGGAGGTAAGGAAATTTCCCTTCTTATCGCTGGCAAGGGATACCGGTCATTTCACCTCCTGAACGAGTGATCCGTATAAAAATTCCGGCCTGTTCAACCCTTTTTCGCAAACAGGCTCCAGGATGCCCAGCGTTTTTGGAAGAAGGGCAGGGTGGCAAACGGCCAGTACAACAAGGTGCCGAACAGCACACCAAACAGAGCGCCGAAATATACATCAATGAGAAAGTGTTGCATCAGGTAAACCCTGCTGACTGCAACGATGCAGGCGAGTATAAAGAAGAGTAGGGTATATCGTCGATCCTGAAAGAAAAAACTCAGAAGCAGAAACATGGTGAATGCGGCAGCGGTATGTCCGGAAGGAAAACTGAAATTGCGGTATAACTCCAATCCGTTCACATAGTGCAGATCCATGTTTTCGAACACAACGCTTGGGCGTGGTTCATTATATTCTTTTTTGATGAGGCTCACGAGAAAGGCGCTGCAAAAACTCACGAGGGTCATGGCAATGCCCCAGCGCAAACGCACAAATAACAAAACAAAACACATGATGGCCACCGTAATGCCATCACCCATCCAGGTGGCGTAGCGGAACAGGTGATCTGCTATAGGGGAATGTCTGAAGTTGAGCCACAACGAAAAATCGCCTTTCTCTGTGAACGGCAATAGGGCACCAACGATGAGCATGGTACTGATCCACAGCAGATAAAATGTTTTATTTTCTTTGATCAGTTGCCGCATACTTATTTTTTTGAGAACAAGCCTTTCACGCGGATGAATATATTGTAATACCATTCACCATCTACCACGGGCGCATCGTTTTTGGCTTTGATGGTGAGAAACATGCAGATGGGGATCAACACGAACGACGACATCCACATGCCCATGAAGGGAGTAAGTGCTGCGCGTTCGGCCATTTTTTCGCCGGTGATATTCAGGATATAGTAGAAGATAAAAATGAAAATGCTCAGCAGCACCGGTAATCCGAATCCGCCTTTGCGAATGATCGCACCCAGCGGGGCGCCGATAAATACAAATAACAGACAGGATAATGGCAGTGTGTATTTGCGGTGTACTTCGATCAGGTGATTATTGATCTTGGTATTGGTATTGCGTTGACGCGTGAGTGTCTGGTTGGCAAATCCCGACAGGGTGCGCACCTGTTGCATGCTGCGTTTAATGACAGCTGATCTTGTGGTTAAAGGGATCCTGTCGATAAAGGCCTGATGCGCCGTATCCGGTATAGCGGTTAAGTGAAATACGGTATCCGACATGCGTCCCTGTAAATAATGTACGCGCAAGGTTGGCGCAAGGGCTTTGCTTTGTGCCACATTGATCTTTTCTAGCGAATCGATCGCATTGTCGAGTTGATCTACATTCAGCATTTTATAATGATTCGAATAGAGATCTTCACTCGTATGCGTCATTTGAAAGCCACTGAGATCGAGCGTTTTATTCCACTCGCCAAAGTGCATGCGCACGTGTTCCACGCGTTTTTTTCCTTTGCCCTCCGGTTTGAGTTGTTCGTATTGGGTGCCATTTTTCAATGAGAATACGAGGTTGTTATTATCCGGAGTAGTGGCCATTTGTCCGCTTTGCGCGATCACCACATTGTCGTTCTGATTATCGAGTTCTTCGTAGATGGTCACTTCGTGAATGGTGACATTATCTTCACTTTTACCGCCTATAAGAATACTATATCCTTCTATCTCATTGTAGAACTCATTCGGTTTGATATTGAGTGCGGGTTTTTGTTTGGTGATGTCCACCAGGTTGACCACAAACTTCAGATAGGCTGAAGGCAGCACATAGTTATTGAACAAAAAAGCAGCTACCGCGATACAGCCACCGATGATGAGGGTACTGCGCATAAAGGTGAACATGCTGATACCGGCGCTTTTGAGTGCGGCCAGTTCGAAACGCTCACCTAAATTACCGTAGGTCATGATACAGGCAAGCAACACGGCAATAGGCAGTGCGAGCGGTACCATATTGGCAGAAGCGTAAAACAGCAGTTCGAGGATCACATACCATTCGAGTCCTTTGCCGACAAGGTCTTCCACATATTTCCAGATAAAGATCATGAGGAAGATGATGAGCGCGATCACAAATGAGATCAGGAAAGGCCCGAGAAAGGATTTGATGATATATTTGTCGATCTTCGTCATATATGTCGCTGCACCTGAGTCCGGAAGAAGCTGCCTTATTCACAGATCCGCATCTGTTTGCTGTCAAACGCCGTACAACGGATAAATTGTATGCTGGTTTTGAAGCACTGCGTCTCCAGCTCAAAGATACGGGTGAACGCTTACAAATTTCGTTCCCGGAAGAGGTATTGTCCGTTTCGGCCAAGATATCGAAGGGCGAGCAGTATATGGGTTGCCCCTGGGTGATGCTCGATCACCACCGGTATTTTGTGGGAAAAGACATGTTTGCTTTCAGGGTAATGGCTTGGTTTGGGCATTATTTTAGTGCGCATTTTTTATTGGGTGGGCGATATTTGGAAGCAAGCACCTTTACATCAGATCACTTTCCCGGCCGAGACATCCAATTTTCACTCCACCCCGATCCCTGGGTGCATGCGGTTGAACCTCCTTTTACGGTTCCATTGTACAGCCTCACACAGGATCAATACACAGATCATATCAGCAAACACCAGTATCAAAAAATTTCCATTCAAATACCCACTACTGATCTTGAGGAATTGAAAAACAAAGTGGATGCGTTTTATGTACTGTGTATGCAGGGCTGGAAAGGCTAATGCATATGCATTTTATTTAATGGAATACACGAGCCCGGAAGGAGAAATTTTTTTCCGCTATCGCTATAAAAAATTACCCTACCGGGCAGGCTACAAAGCAACTTTATTAAGCCAGCCGTTCGGCTGGCGAACGAAAATGTCAGGGGCCTGCCCCGAAGTGTAAAAATGCGGAGCGCTAGCGGAGTATTTTTTCTACTTCGGGGTTATTGAGGATCGTCGTAATCAAAATCAACCGGCCTGCTTTCGTTGGACTTTATTTTAATCTTTTCTATTGTTGATGCTCACATGATCTTTAATGCTTTGCGGCCGGAAGTGGTCTTAAAATATTGTTCTCTTTTCAAGGCATCTTCCCGAAATAGAAAATATTCGATAAATATCAAATGAAATTGACCACGATATTTGGTACTCGTATTCAAGCCGTTCTGGTGTTCTGCTGTTCTTCGGAGGATGTCGGATGTATATCCAATATAGAACTTATGGTCAGTTTGGCTGAAAAGCACGTATACGCAATATGGAAGGCGAGTGTTCATGTTATCTAATGGCTAAACCTACGCAATGCAATAAGGTTTATTCAGCTTACTATCTGCAACTTATCATCATGCATTAGTTGCTGACCAACTTGCTAATACAATCCTCTACATAAATTCATTAAGCGGTTAAGGAGGAATTGATAGCAGATACTTTTCAACACTTTTCATATAATCTGGCATGTCTGCACATCCTATTCTGTTTGAATGGAATAGTAGCACAAAGACCAAATCTGTGTGACCCAGCCCCGATTGCAGCGGAAACCCCACAGGCGAGCGAAGGGAGCCGAGGAGTTGCAGCGGAAAGCGGGCGAACATGCCAGACCGGAGCAGGCATGTTACTGCTGCACCTTGATTTTGGACACTTGTTTAATAATTAAACTGCTGTGGATCTGATCACCCCGCCCCGATGCGCTTGATCAAATTCTGGATCTGGGCATCCCAGAGGCGTTTTTGGGCATCCATTTCGCGTTCCTCGGCGAAATCGGTGATATAGAGGATGGTGTCGTTGGTGATCTCGGTTTTGTCGATGCGGAATTCGAAATACTCATCCTCATCCTGCCATTCCCAACGAAAACGAATGAAATCATCCTCGTCGGTCGAGATCAGGTCGGCCGACTCTGTATCGTTGTTCCAGGTGAAGTAGAAGGTGTTGCCGTCGTTGTCGACGATATCGGCAAACCATTGCTGTAAGCCTGTGGCTGTGGTCAAACAGTTGTATAACACCAGCGGACTGGATTTAATGATATACTCTAAGGTGTATTGTTTCTTTTTAGCCATTGGTGTTTACAGGTCAGCCGGGGCATCTGCGGTTGCAAGTATAACATAATTTCGAAGCATACAAAATTTTCGTTCCACTTTTATCTACACTCAGTGAACATAATGCGGAAGCCCCGGGCGGTGCGAAAAGCGATAAAACACGGAAAAATACCTAATTAATTGATTATCAGTAGGTTGTGAATTTTTGGCTCCGTTGAGGGGGTCGGAAGTGATTTTTGGGCAGGACCTATGCTACAGGTAGCTGTGAACGGCATTTTGCTTACCTTTGCACCACGAAAAAATAACCCTCAAATCATTGTTTATGAAAGATACCTATGAAGTAAAACTCAAGGAATGGAATGAAAAGGAAATGGCCGCTGTGGAGATCAGCACGATCGCTACGCAGCTGTGGTTCGACAAATCTGTAGAACTGATCATTTTCCGTCGCCAGTTGGTGGATGCCCGTGCCAGTGAGATCCTGAATCATCACTTGTACGCTCAGCGTTTCCTGAACCGCCCGCTTACGGTGGAGGTGACCCAGATACTCGTAAAGGCTTTAGCTAAACTCGATCTGGCACCTGCCCGTATTGATATGGGACGTTTAGGTGTGGAATGGTTGAATGAAGGCGCCAATTTTGCCAACGCAGATGCATTTGTCGCATCAAAATTAGCCGACTTCATAGGCAAGGATAAACTGGTGCTCACACCAAAAGATGTGGTATTATACGGTTTTGGCCGTATCGGTCGTATCGCTGCCCGTGTGATCATCAATGAAGCCGGAAAGGGCGAGCAGTTGCGTTTGCGCGCTATCGTTACCCGCAGCAACAGCGATGAGGATATCCTGAAACGCGCCAGCTTACTGCGCCGTGACTCGATTCATGGAAAATTTGCCGGCACTATCGTGGAAGACCTCGAGAATAAAGCGCTGATCATCAACGGCCATACCGTTCATATGATCGCTGCCGATAAACCTGAAAATATCGACTATACAGCTTTTGGTATCGAAAATGCATTGATCATTGACAATACCGGTGTTGCCCGCGATCGCGAAAAATTGAGCAAACACCTGGAAGCAAAAGGTGTTAGTCAGGTATTGCTGACAGCTCCGGGTAAAGGAGATATTCCGAATATCGTACACGGTATCAACCACGAGAAATTTGATCCGACCAAAGAAAAAATATTCTCTGCAGCCAGCTGTACTACTAATGCGGTAGTGCCTATCCTGCATGTAATGGATAAACACTTTGGTATCCACCATGGTCACCTCGAAACCGTGCACAGCTATACCAACGACCAGAACCTGTTGGATAACTACCACAAAAAATCTCGTCGCGGACGTTCAGCGCCGATCAATATGGTGATCACCGAAACGGGTGCTGCCAGCGCTGCTGCTAAGGTATTGCCTGAACTTGCAGGAAAATTTACCGGCAACGCGATCCGCGTACCTACACCTGACGTATCCCTTGCGATCATCAACCTCACCCTGAATAAAGATGTAACGATCGATGAAGTAAACAATGTTTTACGCGAAGCTGCGTCTTTCGGACAGTTGGTTGAACAGATCGATTACAGCATTAGCAATGAAATTGTGAGCAGCGATTGTATCGGTAACAGTCACGCCGTGATCGTCGACAGCCCGGCTACCATCGTTTCTCCGGATAAGAAAAGCGTGGTGTTGTATTGCTGGTACGACAACGAATTTGGTTACACCAAACAGGTGATCCGCTTGTCGCGTTACCTGGCCGGGGTGATCAGGTTGCGGTATTATTGATGCCGTGTGGGGAAAAGGAACGCGGGTTGGACGGGTTGAAAGGGATTAGTACAGATGAATGCACGATTGATCCATAAGGTTGTATTAACTCACCCACTCACCCTTTGACCCACTCACATCAAATATCGCTCAGTTCTTAAGACAATTTCAATTAGGCCAATATGTTTGAAAATTTATCTGACAGGTTAGAAGGTGCCTTTAAGTCGCTTAAAGGTCAGGGTAAGATCACGGAGATCAATATTGCGTCTACCGTAAAGGAAATTCGTCGTGCCCTTGTTGAGGCGGATGTGAACTACAAGATCGCGAAAGAATTTACCGATACCATCAAAGAAAAAGCCTTAGGTCAGCAGGTGTTGACTGCAGTTTCACCGGGGCAGTTGATGGTGAAGATCGTGCAAGATGAACTGACTGCCCTGATGGGTGGTGAGAAATCGGATATCAATATTAAAGGTACGCCGGCCATCATCCTCATTGCCGGTTTGCAGGGTTCCGGTAAAACCACGTTCAGCGCAAAACTGGCGACACATATCAAATCGAAGCTCGGTCGCAATCCGATGTTGGTGGCCTGCGACGTATATCGTCCGGCTGCGATCAATCAGTTACAGGTGTTGGGTGAACAGATCGGTGTGCATGTTTTTGCAGATCTGGAAAGCAAAGATCCGGTTGATATTGCGAAGCGCGCATTGAGTTATGCCAAAATGAATAACCACAATGTGGTGATCGTGGATACTGCGGGTCGTTTGGCTGTGGATGAGGAGATGATGGATGAGATCACCCGCGTTAAAGCTGCCCTGCAACCTCAGGAAACCTTGTTTGTAGTGGATAGCATGACCGGTCAGGATGCAGTGAATACTGCAAAAACTTTCAACGACCGTTTGGATTTTGATGGGGTGGTGCTCACGAAATTGGATGGCGACACCCGTGGTGGTGCAGCCCTGTCGATCAAATATGTAGTAGAGAAGCCGATCAAATTTGTGAGTCGCGGCGAAAAGATGGATACACTTGATGTATTCTATCCGGAGCGTATGGCACAGCGCATACTTGGCATGGGAGATATCGTGAGCTTCGTGGAAAAAGCTCAGGAGCAATACGATGCCGATAAAGCTGCTGAATTGCAACGCAAGATCCGCAAGAACCAGTTCGACTTTGAGGATTTTTTGCAACAGTTGCGCCAGATCAAAAAAATGGGCAACATGAAAGACCTGCTCGGTATGATCCCCGGAGTAGGTAAACAAATTAAAGATCTGGATATCGACGATAAACAGTTTTCGCGTTTAGAGGCCATGATCCTTTCCATGACACCTGATGAACGCAATAATCCGGATATCATGACCGGCGCACGTCGTCAACGTATCGCCAAAGGATCAGGAACAACTATTCAGGATGTGAATCAATTCATGAAGCAATTCGAAGACATGCGCAAGATGATGAAGATGATGAACAAAATGGGTGGTGGAGCGAAAGCGGCGCGGGCTTTGGGGGGAATGATGAAGAAGTAGGGAGGCGTGAATCGTGAATCGTGAGTCGTCAATGGTGAGTCGTCAATGGTGAGTGGTGAGTGTTGTCTCGATAGCTATCGGGAGGTGAGTGGATAAGAAAGTTAGGGAGATCCTGTGTGTATTCGTTTTTATCCGCTTAATCCGCGTTCCTTTTCTTATTCCGCGTAAATAACTCCTTTAACGTATTAAAGTCTTTCGTGTAATACACACCCACACCGGTAAGAATATCGTTTTTGGCAACGATGGCGTCGTATTCCGACACACGGAAGGCCTTTACTCGAACGCGACCATCAGTGGTCACCAGATATTCTACTTCAAAATCACCTGCCAGGTTGCTGGTGGCACTTTGTGAGCCCGCTGCAAAGTCGTAATAGGTTGTACCTACTTTGATGATGAGGTTCTCGTTGATCTCGCGTTTCAGCGCCACATCAAACTGCTTACCCTGTTCAGTGGTGTAGTTATACGAACCACTTTGAATATTGTCGATACCGATGTCAATTTCCGTATCCTTTAAAAAGTCGTTCAACACATTCTGGAAATAAGTAGTCAGCTGACTGCTCACGAAATCGTTCATGGTATTGTTTGCTGTGGAACCTACGGCATTGAATGTAGTAAGGTCTTGTGGAAGGAAGCTTTTGGTAATGAGCAATCCGAATACCTGTTTATTCAATTCATTCTTATCCGCTTTTACCTCCTGCAGTCGCCGCTGAAAATCGCTGTTGTTTTGTGTACTGCCTTCCGCTACCTCCAGATCGAAATTGATCTCCGGTGCTTCTAACACACCATCGATATTGATCAATACATTCACATCTGTTTTTTCTTTGGTATCGGTACCGGTGAGTGTGTTTACTTCTATCCCTTCAGCAATGAACTCGGCGGTAAGGTCGAGCTTTGCTTTGTATGGATCTCCGGCAAATTCGATGGTGCTGCCCGGGATCACCGTGAACGGACGTTGGAACAAGCCCTGAAAACTAAAATCGTATAATCCTTCCGTAATGCGATAAATACCGGTCATCTCTACTTTACCCAATGAATTTGCTGTGATGTTCAACACACCGAAGCCGCGACCGGATAAATATTCCGTTCCCTCGCTATTGATGAGCAATTTGATCTCTGCTTCCGGTGTCGCATTAAGTTTGAGGTCAACATTTACAATAGATAAATTGAGTGTTTGTGTCTGCAGGGTAGTATCTAACACAAAGGACTTGTTGACGAAACGAATAAAGTCATGTTTTTTCACATTGCCACTGCCATATGTTGGCAGGTTTACCACAGTGCCGCTATGCGGAGTCGTGCTCACATCGATGGTGAGTTCTTCCAGTCCGCCTGTAATGTTGCAATCTACTTCACCAATGGCATAACCATAGAAATCGGGGTTTTGCTTTGCGGTGGTTTCCATCAGTAGCACATGGTCTGATTTCAATCTCAGTTCGCGGAAATACCAGTTGTCAAAATTGCTGTAACTGAGTTCGCCCTTTAAGGTGGCCGTATTGTTCAGTTTATCCTTTAATGTGGTGGCAGGTACGATCACTTTATTGCGTGTGATATCGATGCCGATCTTATCAAAATAATAATGTGACCCCATGTAATCAACCGTCATTCCCCCCTGCTTCACTTCCAGATTTCCTTCCATCTGTACTGCGCTGATCGGACCATTGATGTTCAGATTACCATAAATATCACCCGACATGTTTGACAGAATTCCCCTGAGGAAGGGTTCTACCACCATGAGTTTTGTTTTCTTGAATTCTGTTTTCAAACGCAAACTATCTTCATCCTCATCGCGACCTATGGTGTATAATCCGTCCACCACAAAACCGTTGTCACCACTTAGTGTACCATTAAATTTCAATCGATTACTCGGTTGTATCAAACTGGTGTTCACTTTTAAATTGCCCAGCAACACATTATTCAGGGTAAGGTCCTTGATCTCTACGCCACCTAAAAAGCTTGGGTCCTCCAGCGCGTTTCCTATAGTGTAGGATGCATCAAGCGTACCACTGATCTGTTCTCCGGGTAAGATATATTGCTCGGCAAGTTCGCCGATCGGAATATTGCGCATCGAGAGTTTCAATACGGTAGCGTATGTCGCATCAGTTGAACTGCTTAAACTGATCACTTTATTGCCACTGTTCAGCGTAAAGTTTTGGGCGATGATAGCATTTTTTTCGTACTTCAGTGAGTTGTTGGGTAGGATGTCCCATTGTTCTGCTTCAAAGAAGATCTCAGAAGGCAGGATATTGAACAACATCGACGAATCCATGAATGCGATCTCCCCATTGAGGTTTATCCGGTTGGAATCGATATCCTTGCCTACTTTCACATTATACTTCAGGGTGTTTTGCGCAAAACTTCCTTCCGAACGTATCACCGGAAGTTCTACGGATTTACCCACTTGTGATGCATTGATACGAGCAAAATATTGCAGGGTGTTGTTATACGTACGCGCTTCCATCAGCACCGTATCCAACACCAGGTTCTGATAGCTAAATGCATCTGCACGCACACGTGTGTTGAATGCGTGTTCTGCAGAATTGAAACTTCCACTAACCGTGAGGTTGCGCACCACCTGTATGTCGGGATAGAAGATCGCAGCCAGCCTGTCGGCATTTTTTACACTGATGGTGTATTCTGCCTGTTGTGGCGGAAGTCCGGGAGTGGTATTGCCATTGGTGTAATAACTCACCATATCTTTTATCGCAGCCGGTAATTCGCTGATGGTGAATTTACCACCCATCTTCAGGTCGATCAAACTACTCGCGATCAGCAAGATCTTATTCCCATCGCGTTCCATAGCATGCATGGTCATGGTATCGAGCCGATAAATATATTTATCGCGAATAACGATCAGGTCGCCAAAGCTGATATTGCCCTGCATATTGTCCACATTGGTGCCCTGTGCATCGATGTAGGCACTTGCACTGAACACGATGGGCAGATCATACAGATGCAATTGCAACAGATTCGCGCGATCAACGTTGGCTACAAAATCATAATCAGGAATACTATCCTGCATATTGATCGTGCCGTTGAATGACATGACCACATTTGGATCATCAATGCGAAAATCGCCTTTGAAGTAATCATTTTCCAATTCACCATCCAGAATAATATTGGTATAGGTATACCCGTTGAATTCCACGCTACTGATCGCAGATTGCATATCAATATTGGCTTTGCCATCGCCGTCAATGCTGCCATCCACCTGTGCGGTCATGCTCAGCTTGCCGAATAATACTTCATCAGCCGCAATAGCACCTAAATTAAGCGCAGTAGTATTGAAATCGCCCGTGAATGCGCTGCCCCCGGAGGCCGGGTCATATTGAAAATGGACATCTGTATAAATATTTCCCTGATCGGTGGTGAGGTTCCCCATGGAAACAAGGTCGTAAACGAAACCGGTCACCCTGCCGGTATAATTCACAGTGCCAAGTGCAAGGATATTATCGGGAATGGTTCCACTGCCGATCATGTCGTTCAGTCCATACATGTTCACATAGAGTGGTTCCAGTTCGAGGTCAACAAAAGTTTCTTCCAACACGGGGAGCCCTTTGATGTTCAATGTGCCTCTGATGCCGGCAGTTTCATTCAGCATCGCATCCAGATCGCGCGCTTTGAGGTTATCAAGTGAACCGTAAATTCTGCCATTCAAGGATACATGTGCATCATATTGCGCGAGTACCGGTGCAAAGTAGGCAATATCACTGCCTGATATTCGACTGTCGATGAAATTTCCCGACATACGGATATCAGATTCGAAGCGATCGAAGTCATTCAGTGTGGTATAACTCATTCCAAAGCCATCTGTGATACGCGAATCAGGTGTTTTGATCAGCATTTCGGAAAGCGTGGCTTCGTATGCGGAAAATAGCACATTGGCATACAGGGTATCCAGTTGGAAACCTGATTTTTCTTTGCACGATAAATGCTCGATGCGCGTAACTATCGTGTCGCCCACATATTGAATGTCCGACATTTCCAGGTTGATCTGCGCAAAAGCCATGTCGCTGAAATTGATGCCTTCATTCGGTGTGGTGTCGTTTACATTGAGGTAACTGAAAGCGCAATTTTCCAATAACAACTGTGTGGTTTCCAATGTCCAATCTCCCAGTGCGATATGCACCGTATCCCAACTTTCTTCAGAATCGCTCGGGATGGTGTCGAACAATTTGGTCATGACATAACGCGTGTCCTGCAGCTGCACTTTTTCCAATGCAAGCACATGGTCATCCAGATCGATGGAATTGATCAACACTTCAAGGTCGCCACAATGCAGTTCAGTGAGTTGCGCCTGTACGTTGTCTTCCATCCTGAAATGAATATCCTCCAGGTCGAGGCGATTCAAACGGATATCCAATGGTTTCCCTTTAGTGCTTTCCGGTTTCGGTGTAGCACTGCCGGTATTGCTGCTGAAAGCATCAGCGATGAATTGAAAATTATAGAGTGAGTCGGGCAATTGTCGTTTGAGGTGAATGGTAGCATCATAGATGCCCACGCTTTTCAATTTCACATAGGGGATCAATGGGTTAATGGTGCCGATATTCACCGCTACCTTACCGGCAAACAGGAGAGTATCCTGCTGTTGATCGGCGATGTATAGATCGCGAAAGATCAGGTGGTCGAGCAGGTCGATACTCACATCGCCCACGCGCACCTCTGTTTGGAGTTTGTTGCTCAGCCATGCGGTTGTTTTGGAAGCCGCCCAGTTTTGCACGGAAGGTATCCGCAGCAGGAAAAAGATGATGAGAAACAGCGAAATGACCGTGATAGCGAAGATCGCCACTACCCTCCGGAAGATGGAATAAACCCGCCAATATGTAAACAACTTCTGCACCTACGGTTCCGGGGTGTTATTTTTGCGCTGTTAAGTTACGAAAGTCTTATGCCTGTAACAATTTTAGGAATAGAATCCAGTTGCGACGAAACCTCGGCAGCCGTGCTGGTTGACGGTGTCATGCGCTCGAATATCATTGCCGGTCAGGCGATACACGAGCAGTATGGCGGTGTGGTTCCGGAGCTGGCGTCTCGTGCTCATCAGGCAAAAATCGTTCCTGTTGTCAGTGTCGCACTTGAACAGGCAGGTATTGAATTGCGCAACCTTAGTGCGGTGGCCTTTACACAGGGTCCGGGTTTGTTGGGTGCATTGATGGTTGGCACTGCATATGCGAAAGGACTGAGTATGGCATTAGACATTCCGCTGATCGCTGTACACCACATGCAGGCGCACATTTTGGCGCACTTCATCGAGGATCCAAAACCGGCTTTTCCTTTTTTATGTCTGACCGTGAGTGGCGGACATACTCAGATCGTGCGCGTGAAAAGCCCGATGGAGATGGACATTTTAGGTCAAACGATCGACGATGCCGCAGGGGAAGCTTTTGATAAATGTGCAAAGATGCTGGGTTTGCCTTATCCTGGAGGGCCCCTGATCGACAAGTATGCGCAGCACGGCAACTATCGGGCATTCCAATTTGGTGAACCGAAAATTCAAGGGCTCGATTTCAGTTTTAGTGGGTTCAAAACCTCAGTATTGTATTTTCTGCAGGAGGCTAAAAAAAGCGATCCTGATTTTGTGCAGCATCATTTGCACGATCTCTGTGCGGCAATACAACACGAAATTGTGGAAATTTTACTCAGAAAAGTGAAGCGTGCCTCTGCAGAAACGGGTATTCAAACGATCGCGATCGCGGGTGGGGTGAGTGCAAATTCGGGTTTGCGCACCCGACTGAGGCAGCTTGGTGAAGAGAAGGGTTGGGATGTACATATTCCGGATATCAGCTATTGTACCGACAACGCGGCGATGATCGCCATGACCGGCTATTATAAATATCTGGCAGGCGATTTTGCTGATCTATCAGTGGTTCCACAGGCACGCATGCCCGAATTACACCATTAAAAAAAGCGCACATTATCATGGCGAGGATACAGATCGATTTTCCGACACAGGTGCAATTCAGCACCCAAATAACCGTGCGTATCACGGATCTGAATTACGGCAATCACCTGGGTAACGACAGCGTGTTGTCCTTGATTCATGAGGCACGGGTACGTTTTTTGCAGTATATGGGTTATTCTGAACTGGACCTCGCCGGCGTGGGCATCATCATGTCTGATGCGGCGATACAGTTTAAGAAGGAAGCGTTCTATGGAGATGTGTTGACCATCGAAGTGGCTACCGGTGATTTTTCACGCGTTGCGTTCGATATCTATTACCGCCTCAAAATTGTAGATCAGGAAATAGCTGTTGCCAAAACCGGCATTGTTTGTTTTGATTACGCTACGCGCAAAGTAGTAGCTGTTCCTGAAGCATTTTTGCAAAAGGTGCATACCACCTTGTAATATTTTTCACACAGTTCCAAAATATCATGTGCAAAGTGCATTTGGAAATGCAACTTGTATTGCATTTCTTTGACCATCCTGCGAGCCACACACCATCACCGTTTATCGCACACACATTTCCCGGGATCTCACACCTGTTTTGATGCGATAATTTGTGTTCAATATGCTAAATAGTTTACGAATTCAAGCGGCAGTTTGCGCTTTTGTATTTTGCTTAACGCCATTGATGGCTCAAATGGATGATGATTGTGCGGCACATCCTGATGATGATGTGATGCACAAAGAACATTGTGCTGTAATGGCCCTGGTTCCGGAAGATATGGCCACACATATCAGTATTGCTTCCGGTTCATGGTTCAATCCCGCCGTGTGGAATACCGGTACCGTACCCAATGCAGCTGCACGTGTGCTGGTGGATAGCGGATTTACCATCACCTACGATGCCGTAAGTGAAACCGAGATCGACTGGTTGCGCGTGAATGGTACCTTGTCGTTCAGTACCGTAACGAATACAAAACTGAAATTAACCACCTGCATCGTTGACCCAATGGGTGTGATGGAGATCGGTACTGCGCTCGTGCCTGTTGCATCTACTGTTACTGCCCAGGTCATCTTCAGTGATCTCGGTCCTATAGATATTACCATGGATCCATTTGAATTTGGAAAAGGGTTGATCAGTCATGGTATGTTCAGTACTTATGGCGCATACAAAAGAACCACCTGCGCCATCTCCAAAAACCTCAACGCAGGGACTGCATCACTGAAATTGGCCGAAACGCCTACGGGCTGGAAAATTGGCGATCAGATCGTAGTGCCGGGTACCTATGGTACGTATGGTGGTGATTTTGAGGATAATACCAAGTTTCATGATGAGGTGCTCACCATCACCTCCATCAGTGGCAAAACCGTATATTTTTCCAATAATGCTACTGGTGGAACCACCCTGCAATATGAACATAAAATGCCTGCGGGATATGGCCTGAAAATGTACATCGCCAATATCACCCGCAACGTGATCATCAGTTCGGAGAATCATCAAACTATTCCTATCGACCAGCGCGGACATGTCATGCTGATGCATAATGTGGCTCAACAGGTTGCGTATACCAACTGGATAGGACTAGGTCGCACCAATAAAGACATATTGGTTACCGACCCTATTGTTAGTGAAGCCGGAGAACAATTAGGCGGCGGTGCCAATGTGCGCGGCAGATATAGTTTACATGTGCACAGAGCCGGTGCCAATAATACTGCAGTAACTCCGTTACTCATTTTAGGAAATGCGGTGGTAGATGCTACCAGTTGGGGTATCGTGAATCACCAGAGTAACGTAAATGCGGATGAGAATGTCGTGTTCAATTATTTCGGTGCTGCATTTGTGACTGAAGATGGCAATGAACTCGGCCGATTCAACCGCAATATCGCCATCAAAGGGAAAAAAGCCTCTACGGTATCGGATATCAATGAGCGCACACCGAACTTTGATTTCGGTTCTGAAGGAAATGGCTTCTGGATACAAAGTTCAAACGTGTCGTACGAGAACAATATTGTTGCCAGCAGTGCCGGAGAAGCCTATAAAGTATTTAGCGATGATGCCAGTTTACCAGATAATAAACGCATCAAGATCCCGAAGGAAAATATTCTGAACCCTGAAATAGCTGGTGATGATGATTCGATCTATACTGCCGTTGTTCCGTTGCGCAAGTTTGTCGGGAATGTAGCCTATAATTGTTATGGTGCACTGACTTTCTGGACGCACCTGTTCAATAGCGATAATGTCGGTGATTTTTCGACCATTGCCTATGATGGCTATACGCATTCCATACCGAGTCTGGTGGAGAATTGCAGGTTCTGGAATATGTTGGCCACAGGTGTTTCGGTGAAATATTCGGGACAGGTACATTTCAAAGGATGTACTTTACTGGGTGACCTGAATACGCAATTTGCCACAAGTGAATGGATCGGCGGAAATCCTGCCGGCGGTTATGGTTTCAGCTCCAGTACGGTTACCGGACAGATCATTTACGAAAACCTTATCGTGAAAGGATGGAAACGCGCAATTATAGCAGGCAGAACAGACGACCTGCAAAGTGCGGATGGATTTGAATACGACTATCGAACCAGTCAGGTCATCGGTGGTACCTTCGATAACAATGTGTATAATATTTCACCTGAGGAAGGCACGGATATCTATGGTGCCTCAGAATATTATCGATTCGCTGATCAGTTTCAGATCATTGGCACGCCTGTGTTCAATGCGATCACGGCGAATGTTTTGCCGACCGCAGATTTTGCTTATAGTACGCAAGGCGGAACGGCCATCGACTTTGATGGCGTGTTGTCGGTGGATACAGATCCGGGCGTGATCACTTCCGGACAAGGAAATGGTATTGCCGGCTATGTTTGGCAATTTGGTGATGGTACTACCGGTTACGGCAGAACGGTTACACATCATTATGCCACTGCCGGTACAAAGAGTGTTACGCTAACCGTGTTTGATAGTCAGGGTAAGACCGGTACTATCACCAAGAATGTATATGTGAACAGTGTGCCTTATAAAAACGTGGTGCAACACAGCGGATTTGAAACCGATGCATTGCAGGCAAGTGGTTATGTAAACAGTACGAAAGCATTTGTAAACAATGGCTGGTTGCATAAAACCAATTGGCAGATCGTAAATGGGAAAGCAAGCATTTATTCAAGTGATAAATGGAATAGACCATTGGTACAGGTGATCAAAAACGACAAGGCATTGCGCGGTCCGGTGGAATTATCCTTCCAGGCAAAAAACATCGGTATTGGTGCCATCGGCAATGACCTGATCTGCGAGATCGTTGGGGTGAATGGCGAGTTCAAAGACCTCAACTTTATCACGCCCGGTTCAGAGGAACCCTGGAACAATAACGTATT
>JAYRVB010000246.1:0-3468 GCA_041918775.1 Chitinophagales bacterium | reverse complement strand
TGTTTGATTCCGGTGTAGGTATGTTCTTCTATATCGAAATTCAGTTGCGATGCAAAACGCACAGCGCGCATCATGCGCAAGGGATCGTCGCTAAAGGTGATCTGTGGATCCTGTGGTGTGCGGATGATGCGATCTTCGAGGTCCTGCAATCCTTTAAAGGGATCTATCAATGCACCATAATTATCTGCATTGAGGGAAATAGCCAGGGCATTGATCGTAAAGTCGCGGCGCAATTGGTCATCTGCCAGAGTGCCATCCTCCACGATCGGATTGCGTGAATCTCGCTGATAAGATTCTTTGCGGGCACCAACAAATTCCACATCGATATTGGCATAGCGAAAATGTGCAGTACCAAAATGCTTAAATGCACTTACGCGGGGTTTCCCGGGCAGGGATGCAGCAACGGCCTGTGCCAATTTGATACCACTGCCTACACAAACAAAGTCGATGTCTTTTTTATAATCGCGTTTCAGGATCTTATCGCGCACAAATCCACCTACCACATAAGCAGGCATGTGTAGTTGTGCTGCTACCGAGGCAACGTGCTGCATGAGTGCAGCCTCATCGTCGGTATACACCAGATTCGGATGATATGTATGATGCGCGTTCACGAATTAAACCGCCACCTGATTTTCGCGAAGGGCGTCGTTCAGGCTTGTTTTTTTATCTGTACTTTCCTTGCGTTGTCCGATGATCAATGCACAAGGCACCTGGTATGCACCTGCAGGAAATTGTTTCGTATAAGAGCCGGGTATCACCACGGAGCGACGGGGTACTCTGCCGATATATTCTACCGGTGTTGATCCTGTTACATCAATGATCTTTGTGGATTGTGTAAGCACCACGTTGGCGCCGAGCACGGCTTCTTCTTCCACCACTACACCTTCTACTACGATACAGCGTGAGCCGATGAAGCAATTATCTTCGATGATCACAGGAGAAGCCTGCACCGGTTCCAATACCCCTCCGATGCCGACACCACCGCTGAGGTGTACATTTTTTCCGATCTGTGCGCAACTGCCTACGGTAGCCCAGGTATCTACCATGGTGCCTTCATCTACATAGGCACCGATGTTTACATAACCCGGCATTACGATCACGTTTTTCGCCACATAACTGCCATAGCGGATGAGTCCATGAGGTACTACCCGGATACCGGCTTCCTTTAAATTTTTCTTCAGTGGGATCTTATCATGAAATTCGAAAGGTCCAACAGAAATGGTTTCCATTTGCTGGATAGGGAAGTACAGGATCACTGCTTTTTTGATCCATTCATGCACGGTCCATTTACCATCTATTTTTTCAGCGACACGCAGGCTGCCCGCATCCAGTCCGGCAATTACTTCGCGGATGGTGTTGCGCACCTGTTCATTCTGCAACTGCGACCTGTCATTCCAGGCTTGTTCTATCGTATTTTGCATGCTGCAAATTTAGGGTATATTTGACCACATCACTTCATTTTATCATACATGGGTACACAATGGGTACGTTGGGCGGGTGTTTTACTGGCGTTGCTGGTTGGACTGGCATTCTACTGGACAGGCAATCCGCCTGTGGTTGCTAAGATGGCCGGGGTGTTGGTATTGATGGCGTATTGGTGGATGACGGAGTCGGTAAACATATTTGTTACCAGTTTATTACCGGTGGTTTTATTTCCCATTTTAGGCATCATGGGTATCGATTCCGTTGCGCCACAATATATGAAGGATGTGATCTTTTTATATATCGGTGGCTTTATCCTCACTTTTGCTATTGAGCGTTGGGATCTGCACAAGCGATTTTCCTTACGCATATTATTGAAGTTCGGCGGTACGCCGGAGCGCTTGTTATTCGGATTCATGCTGGTGACGTTTTTTATTTCCATGTGGTTGAACAACACGTCCACCACGCTCATGATGTTGCCGGTGGCATTGGCGGTGATACGACAATTACATGGTAATGACGAGACCAAACGCACTGGGATGTCGAGCGCCATTCTGCTCGGCATCAGTTATGCGAGCACCATTGGCGGAACTGCTACCCTGGTGGGCACTTTGCCGAACATGGTGATGAAGAAATTCTATGATGAGCATTTTCCTAATGATATTCCGCTCGATTTTACCACCTGGTTCATTTTTGGTCTTCCGGTGAGTATTACCCTGCTAGTGGTATGTTATTTTGTATTTAAGTTTCTCTTGCTGCGCAATAGCGATCATACAGCGCCGGATCTGGAATATTGCAAGCAGGAATATCGATCTCTGGGTAAAATGCAATTTGAAGAAAAAGCCATTGCCTGGATCTTTTTTGCGGCGATACTGCTCTGGTTTACGCTGGATGATAAATCGATATGGGGCCTGGAGATGACCGGTTGGCGAACCTATTTATTCAAATGGGGCATCATACCTGAAGAAAAATTCATCAATGAAAGTTTCGTGGCTATTTTAATGGGGATGGCACTCTTTTTCTTCCCCACGAAAGTGAAGAAAGGAGAGAGCCTGGTCACCTGGGAGGATGTTAAACGCATGCCATTAGGCATACTGTTTTTATTTGGAGGCGGGTTTGCTTTGGCGAAAGGAGTGGAGGTGAGTGGGCTGGATGACTGGATCGCCGCACAGAGCGCTGGCCTTGGCAGTTTAGCGCCCTGGTTGATGATCCTGTGCCTCTGTATCATCACCACCATCTTTAGTGAATTTGCGAGCAATACCGCGACCGTGAGTTTATTCATGGCTATTTTGTTACCGGTGATCCCTCACCTCGGCATACCTCCGCTGCTGGCCATGATGCCTGTTACACTGGCAGCGAGTTATGCATTTATGCTACCGGTGGGTACCCCACCAAACACGATCGTCTTCGGCACAGAAATGCTCAAAGTACGCACCATGTTGCGTGTTGGTTTGTGGTTGGATGTGTTAGGGGCCTTGGTGATACTTGGATTTACATTTACGCTTGGGAAGTTGGTGTTTGGGTTTTAAAAACTAATGTGCAAATCCCGCTGGGGCGGGATGTCGCTTCGCTCCATGTGCAGATGAAAATGTGCAAATGTGCAGATGTGCAGATGAAAAAAATGTGCAAATCCCGCTGGGGCGGGATGTCGCTGCGCTCTATGTGCAGGTGAATAGTACATGTAGTTATTGTCGTGCTTTTCGCACATGAACACAATCCCGCCCCGAAGTAGAAAATATAGTCCGCTAACGCTGCATATTTTTACCCTTCGGGGCAAGCATTTTCATTAAAATAAGCCCGCCGTACGGCGGGCGAAAGTGATAAAAATATGCCTGCTCGAAAGGGTAAATTTTCGCAGTGCAAACGGAGAAAATTTTCTCCTTCCGAGCCGCACCGCCGCACTTACATGAACACACGAACACATGAGTACTTGAACACAATCCCCGCACTACCGCACTGCCGCACCGCCGCACTAACATGAACACACGAACACATGAGCACATGAACACAATCCCCGCACTACCGCACTGCCGCACCGCCGCACTT
>JAYRVB010000245.1:0-8941 GCA_041918775.1 Chitinophagales bacterium | reverse complement strand
CGAAGAGATGGTACAGGAGATCAAACAAAAGGTTGATCCATCGGTGCTTTCCTTTCTTGGGTATAGCTTATGATCAGGGAAGTTTTTTCGCTTCATTCCAAAGCGCATCCATTTCAGCAAGGCTCATAGCACGCAGATCCTTCTGCATCGCAAGTGCCTGATCCTCGATGTATCTGAATCGCTTGATGAATTTTTGATTCGTGCGCTCAAGTGCATTTTCAGGATCTACCTTGAGGTAACGCGATAAATTGATCATTGAGAATAGCACATCTCCCATTTCTTCCTCAATATGCTGACTATCCGTATTGTCAGTAGCTGCCTGTCGCAACTCTCCCATCTCCTCCATTAATTTATCCCAAACCTGTGCAGTTTCTTCCCATTCAAATTTTACCTGTGCTGCTTTTTCCTGTACACGATATGCTTTGATGAGGGCCGGCAAGCCGGATGGCACACCCTGCAATACCGACCGCTTTCCTTCTTTTAATTTCAGTTGTTCCCAATTGCGTTTGACTTCTTCCTCATCCGCTACCTGCACATCACCATAAATATGTGGATGACGGTGGATCAGTTTTTCGCACTGTGCATGCAATACATCAGCTATGGAAAACTGTTGTTGTTCCTCCCCTATCTTGCTGTAGAAGATCATGTGCAATAAAATATCACCTAACTCCTCCTTAATACCCTTCCAGTCCTCTGCCGTGATCGCATCGGTCAGTTCATAGGTTTCCTCCACGGTGAGGTTGCGTAAAGTATGAATGGTTTGCTTTTTATCCCATGGGCATTGTGCCCTCAGGTCATCCATAATATCCAACAATCGCGAAAAAGCCTCGAGTTTTGCTTGTTTTGAGGTTTGCATACCTGAATTAGTTTAAAATGCAAAGGTGGCGAATTATCTTGGCATCAGGATTGCTGTATGTGAACCTCGAGCAATGAATCGGATGTACCTGAAACTGACTATACCCCTTATATATATATGTAGTAGCATACACTTGTATGCACAGGACTCGACCATGACAGCATCCGGCATTGCATCAAATACGTCGGCCGTCGTGGGCATTCAGGAGTATGTCGATACTGACCATATCGCTACCGTGCGACTTCGACGAGTTGATCTTGAGACCGCATTTCCGGTGATACAGCTCGACGGTGAAGGTGCTTTGGAATTGTCGTTCGACGACCTGCAAGGTGGTGTGGAAGATTATTATTACACCTTTGTGCACTGCGATCGCAATTGGGAGGCAAGCGGGTTAGGCACTTTTGATTACCTCGATGGGTTTGAGGAGCACCATATCGACGAATATGGATTCTCATTTGGCACCCTGCAATCCTATACACATTATGCCTGCACCTTTCCGGACGACAGATTGCAATTTCTGGTTAGCGGAAATTATATTGTGCATATCTGGAAGGGCGATAACCGGGATAGTGCGGTGATCACCCGGCGATTCATCATCTGGGAAGAGGCTGCATCTGTCCAGGGGGATGTGATGCGACCAAACCTTATCCCCTACCGCAATGAGTATCAGGAGGTGAACTTCAGTGTGAATATTCGAAGCACCGGCATTATGAACCCTTTCGACGAAGTTTCTGTAACCGTGTTGCAAAATGGTCGTTGGGATAATTGCAAACAAGAGGTTCGCCCCCGCTTGATCACGAACGATCTCCTTACCTACGATCAGGATGATCTTGTTTTTGAAGGTGGGAAGGAATACAGAAGATTCGACACACGCACATTGAGCTTTCAGTCGGACCGCATCACCCGCAACGAAACCCGCAATGGTGTATATCACTCCTATATCAACATCGAAGAAAGTAAGGTATTTCAAAAATACCTATATGAAAAAGATGCCAATGGTCAGTTCATCATTCGTGCCGACCTTGCCAATAACACAGATACGGAAGCAGATTACAGCTGGGTGTATTTTACGCTGAGCTATCCATATGTCATTACCAGCGGAGAGGTATACGCAATTGGTACAGGAATGCCAGGTGGAAAAGTGCGTATGACTTATGATTACGACAAGTTCCAGTACACCGGCAAGGCATACCTGAAGCAAGGGTATTACAATTACCTCTATGTTGTGCAGGACAATACAGGCAAAATGACCCCGGTATATACAGAGGGCAATACATTTGAAACAGAGAACGATTATCAGGTGATCGTATACCGACACATATTCGACCGCAACTACGACAGTGTGATCGGATACAGCGTAATGAACAGTGTGCGTTGATACTTTTCCAACATCCGCATGGTGTGCAGCGGGCACATTCTCTGTAATTTAGCTGTTCAAGACATGACCATGAAAGAGATCATTACTGATTACACGGCTTACAATGTATGGGCCAACCGCAAGCTGATGCAGGCTGTGATGCAGCTGGCACCGGAGCAGATCAATGCAGAAGTACAGGGCAGCTTTTCCTCCATCCGCAAAACCATTTATCATATCTGGGATGCACAGATCATCTGGTTGTCGCGAATACAGGGTGCATCACCAACAGGATGGCCGAGTGCAACCTATGGCGATGATTTCGCAGGCTTCGATCTGTACTTCATTCAGCAATCGGAAGATATCCATCGTTTTGTTTCCACGCGACCTGAAACCTTTTTCGATGACATGTGCTTCTATCGAAATCTGAATGGCGATCAGTTACAAACACGCAATGCGGAGATCATTTTGCATTGTATGAATCATTCCACCTATCACCGAGGACAAGTGATCACCTACATGCGACAAGCCGGAATCACCGAGTTGCCGCATACCGATTTTATCTTTTACACACGTGAAAGATCGCTTTGAACAATCGTTGATCTCCAATAATTACCTTTTCACACCGGAAATACCACCGCATTTTTCAACCATGCGATGGTGAATAAGGGCATTTCAGTTTCAGGTTGTATACAATAATGTGCAAAACATGTGAAAATCAACAAAAAACTTTTCTTTTTTTTTTGATAATATGATTTTATACATAATTTTGCAATAACCAAATATTTTTTCCAATGGCAAAAACAACTAAAAAAGCCGCCGGCAAACGTGGACGTCCTGCTGGCAAGAAAGCTGCTAAAAAAGCTGCTCCTAAAAAAGCTGCTAAGAAGACAGCTAAGAAAGCCGCTAAGAAAGCTGCTCCTAAGAAAAAAGCTGCTCCTAAAAAAGCTGCTAAAAAAGCTGCTCCTAAAAAGAAAGCCGCTAAAAAAGCAGCTCCTAAGAAAAAAGCTGCTAAAAAAGCTGCTCCTAAAAAAGCAACTAAGAAAGCAACTAAGAAAGCTGCTCCTAAAAAGAAAGCCGCTAAGCGTGGTCGTCCCGCTGCAAAGAAAGCTGCCGCTCCTGCTGCACCAGCAACTGGTGCAAACTGATAAGCAAGCAGCTTAATTTTTTTTATGGGAGGTCAGCAATGACCTCCTTTTTTTTGCCCCTGCCTGTCGTACTCACCCATCTCTGCCTTTCCCGCCAGGCTCATCTTCAGCCCACATAGATGTTAAGAAAGGGGTCCCCCGGCCGGAATTCAGGCTCCACATGTCCTCTTTCGGTCATTTTATGCACAAAATACCCACCCAGGCAGCATAAACACTGATTTTTTAGCGTATATTCATGCAACTTTTTATCTTTACGCAAAAGTCTATCTAACGAAAATTTCAATGCTATGAGAAAACTCTTACTAACAGTAGCAGCGGGTGTTCTTTCCGTATCATTGTTTGCTCAGTCGGTTGCCCAAAAGCACGACCGTGCGACGATGATGGCTAAGTTCAAGAACGCCCAGGCTGTTCCGTATGCACCGAAATCCAACATGGATCTTTCCGGTGCCCCTTTAAACACATCAATGTATTACAAGTCAGGCTCACGTACAGGTGAGGCGATCGGTTCTACAGGTTATCCGCTGCAGTCAAACTCTGCCAGCATGGATCGCGTGATCGCTTACACTGACGGAAGCATTTCTGCTTTGTGGACAGGTTCTACAGTAGCTGATGGTGCATGGTCTGATCGTGGTATGTTCTACAACTACAACGATGGTGGTTCTTGGGGTCCTGCTCCAACTGCCCGCGTTGAATCAGTTCGTTCAGGTTTCGGTGGTATCACCGCTGTAATGGATCATGAAGTAGTTGCTTCTCACGATGGTGCTACTATCCGTTTGTTTGCAAACTCTGCACCTGGTGCTACAGACTGGACTGAACTTGGTGGTTCTACCTTACATTTAGGTTTGTGGCCTCGTATGGCTTGCCCTGAAGGTACTGACGACCTGTACCTCATCAGCCCTAACTCAGGTACTCCAACAGCGATGAACTTCAGCCGTTCGGATGATGGTGGTGCTACATGGACAGTATTAAATGATGTACTTCCTTTAGATGCTGCAACTTGCGTTACTTCATTGTCTGCTGACTGCTACCAGATCGGTGTAGTTGGTTCTACAGTGTATGTATTGTATGGTTCAAGCTGGACTAAATTGTACATGCTGGTGAACGAATCTAATGGTGACCCAGGTGCATGGGTAGTAAACGAGATCATCTCTAATGGTCTTTGTAACTACCAAGGCGACCTCGATCAAATTTCTGATGTAACCGGTGATGGTATTGCCGATACAGTTGAAACAACTGATGGTTTCCATGAAATGATCATCGATGACGCTGGTATTATTCACGTATGGTCTGGTTACTCTTTATTGTTGGACGACGATCCGGCAACTGAAGGATGGAGCTATTTCCCAAGCGTTTATGGCTTGTGGTACTGGAACTCTACAATGGCTTACGGCGAACCAATGTGGATCGACCTGCTTCTCGATTGGGATGGCAGCGGCGATTATACTGATGGTATCGGTGCCGACTTAGGTATGTATGATGGTGCTACATTCACTACTATGCCAACAGCAGGTATTGATGAAGCTACCGGCCGTATCTACCTTGCTTATACCATGCCTATCGAATATACCGACTATTTCGAAGATCCAACTGTAGCTGAAGCTCAGTCATTCCGCGATATTTTCGGTGTATATTCTGATGATATGGGTGTTTCCTGGAGCGCTCCTGTTAACATGACCTATACAGCTCACGAAAACCGCGAAGCTTCTTATGCTTATGCTTACAGCCGTTTCGTTGGTGGTTGTTTACACACAGTATGGCATGAAGACGAAGAGCCAGGTACTGCACTTGACGTAGGACAGGTTGCTGCTGATGCGAACTCTATGGCCGATATCAAATATCGTTGCTTCGACGAAGCTCGCTTCAATCCTTATCCACCAACTGCTGACTACGACTATATTCCTGACGGAACTACAGGCTTAGTGAACTTCACTAACCTTTCAGTTGACGCTGATGAGTATGCTTGGGATTTCGGTGATGGTGGTACATCTTCATCTAAAAACCCTGCACACGTATTCACTACTTCAGGTGATTTCAACGTATGTCTCCTCGCTTCTAACGTATACGATGAAGACAATACTTGTAAGATCATCAACATCACTGTAGGTGTAGTTGACTACGCACTTGGTCAGGCATTGTCTGTATATCCTTCACCTGCTACATCTAATGTAACAGTTCAGGTTGATGGTGACTTCGGCACATTGTTCGCTGAAGTGTACAGCAACATTGGTGAAAAAGTGATCAACACCACTGCTTTCAATGGTAACGTAACTTTCGATGTAACTAACCTCGCTGCAGGTACTTATATCGTTCGCGTTGCTAACGAAAATGGTAACTATACTTCACGTCAGATTACTGTAAGCAAGTAATCAGACTGATAAGCAATGAACAAAGCCCCGATGGTTTCTGCCATCGGGGCTTTGTGTTAATTAACATTAAGGTTTTCCTAATTCCATAAAACGATGACACAAGTGCTTGTTATACTTTGTACTTTCGCCATATCACATTACAGCCGTTAGAAGAGACTTTGCATAAGGCAGCAGTTAGGAACTAACGCACAACGCTTTATGTATTTTTGATGTGGAGGCCCCGACCTAATCAGTCGGGGTTTTTTATGCGGCAAATGCACCTCATTGCTTAATAAATGGATAATGTTGTATCACGCCATCCATTTGAATAGCCAGCACATACACGCCGGGAGTCAGGTCATTTACCTGTATGATTCTTGTGTCACCGGCATATTCCGCAACCTGCTCTCCGCTTACCTTAAATAAAAACATACCGTTGCATGATAACACATCAGGTATTTGAATATGCAGAAAGTCATTTACCGGATTTGGAAATACCTGCACTAAAGCGGGCATCCTGTCATCCACGCCTACTTCCAATGTATACGTATAGGTAAGCATTGAAATCCCACCTCTGTCGGAATAATAAGGCACCCCCACAAATGAATTATCGATCAAGGCAATGCCCACCCGATTACCGGATACATGTATACTCCAGGCAACGGTAGAGTCTGACACTTCACCATAAGTACCAACTAATACCGGATCTGATGGATCATGTATGTCGTACGCCAAAACCTCAATATCCCCGGCTGATAAAAACAAGAGATCTTCATTAAAAGAGCCTCCATCTCCTGAAATACATACTTCATTTGTATGACCAGGGCGGCCGATCCAGTTTGTGGTATCACAATCCCAGGGATTGAGCCACTTTACGGTATGCATGTCGGGATCAGCGATATCGACAACCAGCATGCCACACATATCAACCGGTATGAAGGCATAATTGTCGCGAATCGCGATATTATTATAAGCTGATTGTGCTATGGCTTCAATATCCGCATCCGCATATTTTCCGATCTCCACCGGATTTGATCTGTCGGTGATGTCGACCATACGCAATCCACCTGCATCATAGGCGAGCATCAAGGTGTTTGCATCCCGCAGGGCCATCCCTCTGACATTTGGCACCGAAAAAATATCCGGTAACTCGGGATAGTTCGGGTCAGGAAGCAGACTGCTCACAAATTGAATATCTGTTGGGTCACTCACATCTAATATGACCAATCCATCATCCATGGCTCCCAGATACGCATATTCCCCATCCGTTATCGCAATCGCAGCGCCCTGATCGAAGGCAATAGAATCCCATACATCCAACACGACAGGTTCGGTTGGGTCCAGGACATCGATAATGGCCATACCTGCTTTTTGCGGGATCAGATTATAGCCGCCCAATGACACATAGAGCAATCTCCCATCCTGCGAAATATTGGTTGGATTCAAATTATGGAAAGCGGAAACAGGCAGGGTATCTATCGGATAGGGGTAATTGATACTCAAAATATCAAAGACCACGACACCGAGCTCGCGACAAGCGGCATACAGGTACGTTGCTCCGTCTGCATCCATTTTAGAAGAATAAGCGGAATAGGGTAAAATGTGCTCAAACAAATAATCACCCTGATGGGTGAATATCACTGTATCAATTTGTGCTTCCAGTTCACCATACCAGAGCAGACAGGATACGGCGATCAGCAGGTGGGTTTTCATAGTCGAATTTACAAAATCTTATGCAAAAAAAATGCCGACAGACGCTGATCTGTCGGCATGAAAAGTGATTTCCTTATCTTATATCATCAGTGATGCAAGCACAAGACTTACTACACTCATCAATTTGATCAGGATATTGATCGAAGGACCTGAGGTGTCTTTAAATGGATCACCAACTGTATCTCCAACCACCGCAGCCTTATGAGGCTCGCTGCCTTTGTAATATGTTTTTCCCTGGATCTGAACGCCTTCTTCAAACATCTTCTTGGCATTATCCCATGCACCGCCGGCATTGGCCTGGAAGATGGCCATTAACACACCACTCACCGTAACTCCGGCAAGCAAGCCGCCCAACATCTCAGGTCCCATCAGGGCATTATCTCCGGTATTTAATCCGAGCACTTTTGGTGCAAATCCGACAATAACCGGAACAATCACCGCCATCAAACCCGGAAGTACCATTTCTTTCACAGCTGCCTTTGTAGATATCTCCACACATTTTGCATATTCTGCTTTGCCATTCGCTGCTTCAAAGGTGGCTTTATCTGCTGCACTCCAATCTTCCATTTCTTTATCTTCATTGCGTTTCATTACTTCAAGTGCAGCCTTTAATGCTGGAATTTCAGAAAACTGTCGGCGCACTTCCTGTATCATACTCATTGCCGCTTTACCAACACTTTGCATCGCCATTGCAGAGAAGAGGAAAGGCAACATCGCCCCCACAAATAATCCGGCGATCACGTGCGCCTGAGAAATATCGATCTTGGATAATCCGGTCACCTGCATAAACGCACCAAACAATGCCAGAGCAGTAAGCGCAGCAGAACCAATAGCAAACCCCTTTCCGATAGCCGCTGTGGTATTACCCACCGCATCCAGTTTATCAGTCCTTTGACGTACTTCTTTTGGCAACTCTGCCATCTGCGCAATACCGCCTGCATTATCTGATATCGGACCGTAGGCATCTACGGCTAATTGAATTCCGGTATTTGCTAACATTCCGACAGCTGCAATAGCTATACCATATAATCCACCACACATAAAGGAGATCATGATAGAGGCAGCAAGAATGATTATAGGCAATGCAGTTGACATCATGCCTACACTTAATCCGGCGATTATGTTAGTAGCCGAACCGGTTGAGGACTGTTCAACAATTTTCATGACGGGTTTTTTGCCTGTACCCGTATAATATTCAGTAATAAATCCGATAGCTGAACCCGCCAAAAGCCCCACTACGGTTGCGAAAAATATATTAATGGCACTGATTTCCCTCACCACATTTCCGTATAAGGTATCTGTAAATACAAAAGACGATGGTAGCATCCAGGTAATAATGAAATAGGATAATACCACCATAGCAATAGAAGAACCTATCGCTCCGCCATTCAATGCTTTTTGTGGATTACCACCCTCTTTCACGCGCACGAAAAAAGTACCTGCGATCGAGGTCAGGATCCCAACACCACCTAATACCAATGGCAGCAATACAGCAGACAAACCGCCGAACCCGTCGTCCATGATG
>JAYRVB010000244.1:0-10260 GCA_041918775.1 Chitinophagales bacterium | reverse complement strand
GTGGATTATGTGATCACGAAATCCATGGTCCCGAATTTCACTAAATATCTGGCCACATTTTATGCTATGCAGGGTATACGATGCAATGCGATCGCACCACATGGTATCATGCATGGGCATGGCGAACAGTTTGTGCAGAATTTCAGCAAGCTTTCCCCCATGGGCAGGATGTCGGAATTAGACGAAGTAACAGGCCCATTTTTGTTTTTAGCGAGTGATGCTTCATCATATATGACCGGCAGTATATTAACCGTAGACGGAGGTTGGACAGCTTGGTAGATCCGGCACGCATACCGCAACGCATTTTATCTGTTCCTGACGATGTGCAGGACTATATCCTGAAGCGCCGAACAAAACCGCTGCAGGGAGAGCCTATCATGATCACAGGTTCACCGCGTTCAGGCACCACCATGCTGGCGGAGTTGTTCAACAACGGTCAACTGGTCTATTACCATGAGCCTTTTATCCGGAAAAGCAGTTTTTGGAGTATGCACCCGGATTCATTTAAAGACGGAGCGCCGGCAGATATGGCGCATGTACAACATATATGGTCAGAAATGCTCAGTCAACGCGCGTGGTCGCATTACCGCAAAACCGATAGCAAATATCCATATATCACTAAAGGCGCCATGCACAGGTTGTTTGGTTTTCCGAAGCGGAGAATTGTAGTAAAAGACCCGTCTTTAAGTTACTGGATGGATATGTTTATGCGTATCTCGGGGCCGTTGAAACCTGTTTTTCTGTTCAGAGATCCACGCGCGATAGTTAGCAGTCTGCTTCGACTGAATTGGGATCCGGGCGAACGATTAGCGCATGTATTCAATCAAACCCTATTCAAACATTTTGCATTGGCCTTTGCGCAGGAACGCAGGTCCGGACTCATGTCACTTTCTCCCTTGCAACGCATGAGCATACAAACCGCGATTTTACATGCGAGTATGCGAAGGCAGATCGCACATATTCCAAAGGCAGCAGTGGTGCATTTCGAGCATCTGGTGCGGGAACCTGCTGCACAATTATCCGCTTTGGCGCAGGAAATTGATCTGCCTTCAGATTTTTTTGATCCCCGCAGAACAAAAGCCATCCTTGCAGCAAAGCATCAGGTATATAACAGACATCAGTATCAACGAGATGCCACAGCACATGTGCACATCTGGGATAGCAATATGTCAAAAAAAGATATTCAGGTCACCATGGAATTATATCATCGAGTTAACCCACCTTATTCACATTCGACACATGAAGTATAATATCAAAGTATTTCTGACAGACGTAGATGGTGTTATGACTGACGCCGGTATGTATTATAGCACTTCAGGAGAGGAGTTTAAAAAATTCAACACCCATGATGGTATGGGTATGGTCATATTGCGCGAGCACGGTATCAAAACCGGCATACTCACCACTGAAAATACGAGCATCGTAGAACGCAGGGCTCAAAAACTCAAAGTCGATTATTTATATCAGGGTGTAGGCTTCGGTGGCAAGCTTGCCGCAGCTAAGGAAATTTGCGCAAAGGAGGGTATTACCCTGAAAGAGATCGCTTATATCGGTGACGACATCAATTGCATTGAATTATTGCAACAAGCGGGTCTGGCTGCCTGTCCGGCGAATGCTACAAAAAAAGTAAAGGCCATTCCGGGCATCATACAATTACAGCGAAGTGGTGGCGACGGAGCGATCAGAGAGTTCATTGATACCTATATTTTAACGGAGGAATAAACAGTGTCGGCCGCAGGCAAAACAGGCATCAACTTCACGAGCAACATGGTGTTTTACATCGCCAGGCTGATCATTGGCATCTTAGCCATGCCGATCTGTTTGCATGCCTTTGGTGATGAGGCGTATGGATTGTATTTGCTGGGATTTGGATTATCATCGAGCCTGACAGTATTCGACTTCGGTGCGGCTAAATCTGTTTTCAGGTATACGATAGAATATGCTGAGGACAAAGACATAGAAAAATACAGCAGTGCACTTAGTGGTGCGTGGAGTTTAAATACCGTTGCTGCGATAGTGATCGGTTTGGTATTAATACTTATTGGCTTCTGGAGTGATCTGCTTTTTCATATTTCTGAGCCACTCGCCGGGCAGAGCCTAACAATATTCCTTTTGGCCGGACTAAATGCCACCCTGTTAACATTAAACACTGCCCCACAATTATTGCTACAGGCCCGCCACTATTTTCATTTGCGCAATAGTTGGCAATATGTGGCCTTATTGTGTAATCTGATCCTTTTATTATGTGTAGCGCCAACAAACATGTCGTTGATCGCCTTTTCGGCATGGAATTGTGGCATCTCGCTGATCGGATTGTGCATAGACAGTTATTTGGTGTATCGCACCAGGGTGATCAAACCGATACCGATCGTATTTACGCTCAGGCGTTCTGTTGCCAGCAGTTTCGCACGCACTTCCTTTTTGCATGCGGCGATCAGTTTCCTGAGTGTGCAGGCCGACCGATTGATCATTGGCAGCGTACTCAATGTAAGTGCGGTTACTACTTACACGATCATCACCAAGCCATACTTTTTATTACGTGGATTAGTTACGGCAGGATTTCCAACGTTTCAACCGGCCTTATCCGGCGCTTATTTAAGTGGTTCAGCAGAAACTTATAAAGACCTGAGCGGAAGAGTGATCCGTACGGCATTAGTTGTGGTGGTAAGTTTATGTGGTTTTATCGTTGCTTTCTTCTACCCTTTGCTGGAAACCTGGCTGCATACAACAAAGTATCATCCATATGTGATCTGGGGTATGCTCAGCTTATTGATCGTATGTATCACCATGTTGTATACACCGCATTTCAGGACATTAACCAACAGTGCGCGGCTTAAGGATATCCTCGGACTATCTGTATACATGGTGCCACTGAATGTGGTGATCAGCATCCTGCTGTCAAAATCACTTGGCTTCCAGGGTGTGATCATCGGCACGCTTGTTCAGATCATTGTAGAATGTATATATATATACATCCTGATGCGAAAGGAAATCATACCGCTCAGCGACCGCTCCTTATTACCGATCTATGTATTTGCATCAGGTTTAGCGTTGTTCAGTTATTTTCTGAGTAGAGGCATGTATAATGCACATACACTGAGTGCAGGTGTGATACTACCCATGCTTGCCTATATCGTAGCCTTATCAGCTATCGTATTATATACAGTTCGTAAGGAACAACCATTTCGTGCATCCAATAAAGCAGTCTCCGGTACATGGCCACAGGTATAATGCTCACCTTCTTTGATTTCCGCAATGATGTGCGCAAGCTCATCTCGGAGATGGTGCGACTGGATGACATCATTGTTTTTATTCGTCCCGAACATGAGTCGCTTATACAGGCATATACAGATCTCGGCTTTCAATACCGTTTGATCGATGAGGCTTCACAAGGATTCGTTAATACGCTAGCCCATTATGCTTTTACCTTGTTCCGTCAATTACCTGCCAGCAGGCAAAATTATTTCCTGATGGAGCAATTCAAATCGGATAGTTTACCGGCAGTATACAAGAAAAAATCGCAGCGCCTGTTGCAGGCACAAAAAATACTACCGAAAACGCTTTCCTATGATGCGTATCTGAACATGCTAAATTTTAGTGGTCGCACCGACCTTAGTGGTATTTCCAAAATGATCGTATGGACAGAAGTATACGACGACCATTTATTTGCTCGATGTGTGCGCACAGGTGTGCCGACTGCGGTATACGTTTACAGCTGGGATCACGCCTGCAAACATGTGCGATTCAGCAAGCGTGTATCTTACTTTGTCTGGCATGCAGGTATTGCTGAAGACCTGCAGCAATTGCAACATATAGATGCACAGCGCATTGATGTGACCGGCAGCACCCAACTGGGATTTATTGACACGTTCAGACAGCGTCAAACAACAACGCCTTTGAAGCAAAATGTAATTTATTATGGTTGTGGTGTAGGCATTCAAAATTTGATCCCCGAAGAGATCCGTTGCATTATCCTCCTGGCAGAGTGTATGCGGCAGGTATTGCCCGACCATGTATTGATGGTCAGGCCCTACCCCAACTGCCGCGACTGGAGTGTATATGATGGATTAAGGGCATTGCCAAATGTGCAATTTGATGATCAATATCGTCAAAATGACTTAAGTGTTGAGGAGGAGGCCATCCTGCAAAAATTTGAACGCATCAGCACTTCAAAAGCTTTCTTTCATACCGGCACCACCTTAGGATTAGAGGCCTGCTTTACGGATACGCCTTCTTTTTTATTGGATCTAAGCCCCGACAACGGAAATGCAGTTTCCATGTATCATTTCGTACATCAGTATCAAAACCAAAAGTATCTTATTGATGCAGCGCCGCAGCAGGTGGTTACACAAATAGACCAATTGATGCACATATTGTCTGACCTGGATGATCCTGATCATATGACACTTCATGCTAAGGTACAGGCTACTTTTCGTGTACATAGTTTTGCACAGATCGCAAAAAATATATTAACCAATCGCCTATGGCTACCCTACGCCTGATCATTTATCAGTTTTATCTGTATTTCACGAATCGGTGTATCGCGTTCATACCTTTTCATGCAATTCGTCTTGCCTGGTACAAACCCATGTTGAAAGGTTTAGGCAAAGGCAGTAGTCTTTTGATGCAGGTAGAGCTTAAAAATCCGCGGCATATACACATCGGCAATTATAGTGTGATCAACAGCAGGGTATTATTGGATGGGCGTAATGGACAATTGCGTATTGGCGACCACGTGAACATATCTTATGCAACACATATATGGACCTTAGAGCACGATGCACAAGACCCCTTGTTTGGCGATATTGCCGGCGACGTGATCATAGAAGATTATGTATGGATAGGCAGCAGGGCAACCATTTTACCCGGTGTCCGCATTGGACGAGGGGCTGTGGTTGCTGCCGGCTCTGTGGTAACAAAAGATGTTCCTGATATGCATATTGTAGCCGGTGTGCCGGCAAAACAGATTGGCACACGCAATACTGAATTGCGTTATCATCGTGTCTATCGTCCCTGGTTTCAATGAAAGCAATACGCATTTCCTGTTTACCTGTTGCGGGCAAGATGAATCCCTATCAACATTTGATGATGCAGGGTTTATCTGCTGACGGAAGGTGCATTGCACGCAATGGATACAAAGACAGACTCACCGGCATCCTGCGCACAGCAATCGGCAAGCCGTCTGACTATATGCATTTCGATTGGATCGACGGATTGTATGCCAGAAGGAATCCACTGCTCATGTATGTGAACATAGCGCTTTTTGTCACACAGCTCTTGCTGGTGAAGCATATATTTCGCACCAGGATCGTTTGCACCTTACATAATTTACGTCCACATGATGATTCGCAGGCGATACATTATCGTATGCACAAGTGGTTTTACAAACAGTGTAGCTGGATCAGGGTATTTTCATCATCTACAGCACAAAAGGCAGCACAGCTGTATGCAATTCCTTTACATAAATTCAAAGTGATCCCTGCAGGTTCATACCGCGGTTATTATCCGGACCAAATAACACCTGTTGAAGCAAAAAAAGCACTCCGGGTTGAAAAATATAGTAGAGTATACTTATGCTTCGGCAACATAAGGCCATATAAGGGTCTGGAAGAATTCATTCCATTGTTCGATCAACTGGCCGGCGATGATGAGCTATTGCTCGTGGTCGGCAGATCGCCGGATACGCAATTTGGCGCATCCCTGCGTGCACTTGCCGGCAATAAGGTGCGATTTGAACTTTCCTTCATTCGGGATGAAGATGTGCAAATATATTTCCGCGCAGCAGATGTGGTGGTGGCACCCTTTGTGCAGATCGAGAATTCGGGGTCTGTAGTATTGGCCATGGATTTTGGCAAAACAATACTCGCACCCGCTGCAGGGATACTACCTGAGTATCTGCAATGTCAGGCTACCCTGCTCTATCCGCAAGGACAGCTATCCACCTACTTTGCCAAAGTGCAAAAATTAACAGATGATGAGCTGTCTGGAATTGGTGCATGTAATCAGCAGGCAGCAGGTCAATATAGTTTTACTCAATTTACTGAGGCTTTTACAAATACCGTATGAGTCAAACCAAGTTTTCGCATATCATTGAATATTCCGCTCCGTATCAAACTGTAGTAGTATTTGTGTCTACCGTATATGATAACCCGGTAAGCGGTCCGGCTACTTATGCGCGTTTGCTGCATGTAGCATTTAATGCTGCACCATTTGCATTTGTCACTATCACATCTGATGCTGCACTTCCGGATCATAGGATGGTCAGCATACCAAAGACTAAGCGACCATCCAGAATTTATAAAGAATTATGGAAGACGGCCCGTGAAGTAGTTAGTGTGCTGAAAGGTAAAAAAGTGATCGTGCATTTCAACAACGCCTTTCCTTATGTTTTTTTTGGTCGCCTGGGCGATCTGAGTTTTATTCAGCTCAACGACTACTTCAATATCGAAGTACCTTATCTATTGCGAGGCAAGTATACCCTGAAGGTAAAACTGTATCATATTGCCCGTAAGTTTACAGAACGAAGGTCAGTTGCAAAGACCGACATGCTGATCTGCAACAGCAAATACACCTACGACAAAGCGCGAAAATACTATGGCATTCCGGAAAGGAAATGCACGTTGATCTATAAGAGTATGCGACTGGACGAGATGGGCATGCGTTCAAGCGCCCCCGCCCAGGGACGAATATTATATGTGGGCAACGACCTTTACAGGAAAGGTTTCGATATTTTGGCAAAGGCATTATGCCTGACAACGCAGGTGCGCACGCTGCAAATTGCAGGACCCGGTTTTTTCAGTGAACAGGAGAAATTATTTCTCGCCATGATCCCAAAACACATTCAGGTTGAACTATTAGGATCTTTGGCGAGTGCCTCCTTATATCAGGCGATGACAAAAACAGACCTGGTGGTGATACCGGCCAGATACGAAGCTTTAGGCGTAGCAGTGATCGAATCGCTCTCTCAAGGGGTGCCTGTGATCACCAGTGGTGTGGGTGGTTTACAGGAGGTATTGGAAGGATATCCTGCTATATTTGGAGATAGTGGCAATTTACAGCCGGAAACACTTGCACGGCATATAGATAGTATATTTAGCCGGTATACCGAATACATGCATATAACACAAGATAACATCGAAAAGATCCGGACCAATTATTCGCCGGTTACCATGACGGCCAAACTCCAAAAACTCTATTTGGGTGAATCGTAAGGCGCTCGTATATATTTTCTTTTACTTGTTTGGGATCATGCATGCATCATCCTACACCACTTCCATCCTATTTTCGTTTACGCTGGATATTGAAAGAGGTGTCCTGGGTTTGATCCTGATCCTGCTTTCCTATAGATATATTGACAGATCAGCGATCTATTTCAATATCACCATATTATACTTGTCCATTTTTACGGCCTTCTTTACCATTTCCATCAATGAACACATTATGGAATGCGTTGGATTTTTCCTGTATTACAATGTGGTGTATATATTCTGGAAGTTTTTAGGAACGCAAAACCTCACCACCAGGCAACGCTATATAAGATTATACAGCTTTCTTGCAGTACCACTCATCGTGTATATCAGTCCTATGATATTAAACCCCTCAATGATCGACCTCGATTTCTACTCAGATTCAAGTTTGGAGGCAGTGGGCTTAAAATCCAGAACAGTAGGTTGGGCCGCAGCAGCGGGATTACCATTGACCTTCGAATGGGCCAGGAGGAAGGGTCCATTGCGCGGGTTGATCATTTTCCTGATGATACTGCTCCTGATCATGATCATAGGTTCCGGTTCGCGGTCGTCGATCCTGGGCAGCGCTTTATTCATAGCTGCGATGATGCTCAAGCTCGATCATAAATACAAACTGGTTTGGGTATTCCTTTTGTTGACCCTTACCGGATTCCTCATTGAAAATGCTGATCAACTTTCCCTGAGCCGTCGCGCTGAATTACATCGGATGGGTGTATCGGATGACACATTCAGGCTCGATCTGGTAACAGGCTACTTCAATAATCTTTGGAGTGCATTTCCGGAATCCATATATCCATCAGGACTGGGAGAGCCAAACATGCAAAATGGTTTAAATAAATTCTTTGAAACAGGCGGATTCGGTACACACAATACCTACATTACAGTACTGGTTGTGATGGGAATATTTTCCATTGCCTTCTTTGTGCGTTTTTATCAGGGTATTCGCAAACTGATCCGCGATAAGTTTTTGTATTTTTTCCTGCCAGCATTAACCATTTCCATTACTGAAGACTGTTTTGGTCCGGGACAGCTTCTGTACATGTTCATTTTAGCCATCTTAGCCATCACTAGTCGTGAAGCGCGCCCTCGTACTGCTCCCATACGCTAATCCACATCTGGCCATGTTTTATCGCTGGGTGCAGCAATCATTTGCATGTGATTTCTATGTGCATGCGGGTGTGGAAGCACATCGTTCGCATGTGCTACTCGAATCAGTTACTTTACCTGAGGTCGACAGAAAAACTGCCATAACACGATACCGAAAAGCCCAATACGATGTGGTTTTTTCACACGGGATGTTTTATCGCAGGAACACCTTTTTATTGAGTGGTCCTTCCACACAGCTGGTCGTGCTGACCGAACCAATGTCGCCCATCGCAACCGGATGGCACAAACAATTGATCAAAAGCATGATCATCAAAAGGCATGCACGTTTACACCGCATGTCTATTTTGCTTCTGGGACCTGCTTCTGCGATCACTGCATTTTCGCAACCGGTCGGGAAGGAAGTACCGTTTTCTACTTATGGATATTTTCCGGATATCAGTCCGCAAAAAAATATAAAGCAAGCGACTCAACCGCCGATCGAGATAGTATTTGCCGGTCAGTTCATAGAACGCAAAAACATCCGTGCCATTCTGGAAGCTGCAGCCCTGTCCTCAGCCGTGCGATCAGGCGCTTGTCGTATTACCATCACCGGAGCAGGCCCCCTAGTTGATCTTGTAAGGCAAAGCCCACACATCAGATATGCGGGGTTTTTACCACAGGATGCATTGCACAGTTTATTATGCGCATCAGATATTTTGATTTTACCAAGTAAATATGATGGATGGGGCGCCATCGTGAATGAGGCTGCCGCTTGCGGATGCATGGTATTACTCAGTGATCAGGTGATGGCTTCGAGCACCTTTCTAAAGGAAGATATTACCGGACAGTACATCAGCACACAGGGTGCAGAAATGGCCATACATATCGACGCACTATGCGACAAGCCTGCATCCATTGCCTACATGAAATCACAGATGCAAACGCATTATCAATCATTGATCGACGCACACGACTCGCTTATACAAAAACATCTTGAACATGCAACCACCCATCCTACTGTATAGGTTATCACACCTCTTTTACCGGATCAAACTGATCCCTGTATGCTGGATCATCGATTATCTGAACCGCCTTGTATTCAGATGTTGGATACCCGGCTCTGCACGGATAGGTAAAGGATTTTCTGTCGGCTATTGGGGCATAGGTGTCGTCATTCATAGCGATGCGGTGATCGGCGATCATTGCACGGTGAGTCAGAACGTTACCATCGGCAGAAATAAAAGCGAACCCGGTGTTCCTGTGATCGGTGATGATGTATACATTGGTGCGAATGCAGTGGTGTATGGCAAAATCACCATTGGTGACCATGCAGTGATCGGCGCTTTATCCTTAGTGAATAAAGATGTGGCACCAAACAGTTTTGTCGCCGGCGTCCCGGCTGTTAAGATCCGAGATCTCAACTAAAGATGTACATGCTCGCTCTGCAAAAAGCCATCTATTTATACAAACAAAACGGGCTGAAGTATGCCTTGTATAGGATCAGGCATGCCATACAAAGCAAGTCGGGCTTATTGACTGTTCAATTCCCCATTGGAAAAGAAGTAACACATTCCATCACCCTTGCAAGCTGGAAGGCACAACATGCGCTTCAGCAAATTGCCGATCGCAGCAGGGTAAAAGTGCCGGAGGAATCATACACACAGATCAAAGCATGCATTGAGCGATTACAAGGAGGAGAGGCGCAGTGGTTTCATGGTCATTGGTATCCATTTAGTGGCACAGATAAATGGTTGAAAAATCCGGTCAGCGGTAAACATTACAACGCCAGAGAACATTGGTCGAAAATATCCACTTTTACCCCAGAGGAAGACATTAAATATGTATGGGATCCTGCGCGATTTGAATATGTGTTTCCGTATATACAATGGGATGCGCTCACCAAAGAAGATCATGGTCAGCAAGTATT
>JAYRVB010000243.1:0-7476 GCA_041918775.1 Chitinophagales bacterium | reverse complement strand
GGTTTTCTGATAGATCAAGGCGGCTTTGTATAATGTCAGCGGATTTTGCACTTTGGTCATCAACATTTTATCGGCATATCCTTTTGCAGCCGCCAGATCGCCTGCATGCCAGGCTGTAAAAGCGGCTAATTCATTGGCGTCAATATTATTAGGACGTTGTCCTAGATCTGTTTTCGCTAAGGTATAGGCCTGCTTGAATTCACCGCATTGGAGATAGGCAAGGGATAATTCACGAGCACCATTGTGCAATGCCGGTTTATTCGAACTTTCGGTATTCTTTTCTGCTTCCTGCAGGAGATCAAGCACGTCGTTACGAATCTCCGCAGCTTTTTTTGCATCACCCTGCAAGGCATAAATATCTGCCAGTTGCGAAACAAAAGCTGCATCACTCAGCAGTGTAATGGCGGCTTCAGTATGTTTGATCGCCGCAGCATAGTTCCCTTTATATTTTTCCAGGCGACCTAAACCCGCTTTTGCATACGCATAATTTGCGCGCAAACCGTCAGCAGTGGTATAACAGATCTCAGCATGTTTTACATCACCTGTTTGCAGAAGCAGATCTCCGAGGATCACCCTTGCCCATTCGGTAGATTCGGCACCGGGTAAACCGGCCTCAACAGCCATTTTCATTGCTTCGATCGCACCCGGATAATCTCCGTGAATTTGTCGCAAATACGAAACGCGCGAGTAGCTGCGAATATCCGGACGCAATTGGATCATCATATCGCAATATTTCACAGCTTCTGCATAGTTGCCTAATTCTACGTGCGCATCTACCAGCGCTCCGATCAATTGCGCATTGTGTTGAGAGATCGCATAGGCTTTATTGGCAGCATCAAGTGCATCTGCAAATTGGTGCAGGGAAAGCAGTACGCCTGATTTCAGGGTGAGTGCCAGAAATTCATTCTCTTTATCGAGGTTAGGATGCGCCAAAACCTTGTCTAACATTTGTATGGCCGCAGCATTGTAATATTCGCTATTGCCGGTGAGTCGCACCTCGGTAATATATACCTGGGCGAGCTCGAGGTAAGGACCTATTGCATTTGGATCCGTTTTAATCGCAGCCACTGCCTTGTCGTAACTGGTGAGCAGGCTTTCCCACTCTTCCGCAGTGCCTATATAGGTTGGATTCTTCAATAAGGCCGGAATTTCGGCAGTGGTGGCTTGTTCGTTATTAGAGCCATTGAGGTCGGCACAGCCTGAGAGGCCAAATTGCAGCGACAACATCAGGATGAGGGTATACAGTAAATTTTGCATGGTGTTCTGTTTTGGGGTATATACGAGGTTTGGTTCAACCCGGATTGCAGAAAGCTGCAAATTGATCTGATGGGCAGGTTTTTGATATACGTAGACAAAAAAAGAGGCTGTCGGAATGGACAGCCTCTTAGATCAGGGGTTAATCAGTAAGATCAATGTTGCACGATGAATTTATCGATAGATTGTTTTTCACCGTTTTTGATCTGCACGAAATACACACCACTCTCCAGGTTGTCGAGAGCCAGGCTGAACGTATTCACGCCAGCATTGGCTTGTGTATTTTGCGTCAGGTATGCTTTTCCGGTTACATCAAGCACCTGAATGGATACAGCACCTGCTTCGGTAGTGTAATAGTTCAGTTGGATGCGGTCATTGGCCGGATTAGGATATACTTCCAAAACATTGTCGGTAGTGCTACCCATGCGACATGGTGTTGAGAAAGGCACCCATGCAGTGGTAAAGGTTTCCCCTGCGCCCCCACATTTTACCGTAACTCTGAATTCGTAGTTCGTACAAGGTGTTAATCCGTAAACCGTTGTGAAGTTGGCCACAGTAGGCACTTTAACGATCGGACCACCACCTGCCTGGCGATAATCCATGCGATACGTGGTTCCACCTTCTGCACTCCAGCTAAAATTCACTGTAGTGGCATCTACTGCTGTAGCAGAAAGATCTGTTGGAGTATTACATGCTGTTTCTGCAATATAATCGATAGGTAAACCTGAACATTTACCATCGCCACTCCATGGTTTTTGCACGTAAGGGAATTTAGCTTTGAAAGTGGTATCATTTGCTTCAATACCGGTTGTGTATAAATACACATCCAACAAATCTGTTGTAACAGGTGATGGATCCACCATAGGATCATAATCATCATACCACAAACCAATCGCAGCCAATACAATTCCGCTTACCGCTTGTAATTCGATGCGTGTAACATCATCTTCCAAACGACGACCGTTAGGGAATCCATCCATGTTCGGAATAAATTGCAGATCTGCAGTAGCATTATACGTTGGATCTGTTAATCCCAGTACGGCAGCTTGTACAAGTCCCAATGAACTAAAGTTCGGATCCGTGCGAGGTGTTGGAGGCACAGCCATATTCAATCGCAACATATCGCCGCCGTTTGGCAGGAAGTTATTGATGAATGGTTTTCCGCTTGCCAATGGGTTACCCGCTTTTCCGGTAGCCAGTTGATAAGGTGCGAGGTTTGGTGCACCGGTAAAGAATATCGGCCACAGGTCGACTGAGCGCGGTTTTCCCGCTGCAGGCAGTAAGAGCGTTCCGAAAATTGCATCATCCAATGCTGTACCTGCAACAGCAGGTGTGCCTTTCAGGCCATATAATCCGTCTGCACCATTGGTAAAATCGTATGCACCTAAGCTGGCCTTCTGAATACGCAATGGAGAAAGTGCCGGTACCGCTCCACCAAACAGATCGTCATCCATATACAAACCCAATTCAGGATTGTAGAAATATTCGAAATGTGCAGCATCTTCAGCATACGGAGATAAAGAATTCCAATAATCTTTTTCACCGATCGGGATCACAGCTTCATTGGTGAGTGGCATACCTAAACGCGATACCTGAATCCAATCGCCGCTGGCAGTTTCGGTACCATCACCGTTCAATGTGCGCATTGCACGACGACTAGCACTTGCCCAAACACCGATCACGAAATCGCTATCGAGAATATCATCTGCCATCGCACCGCTCAAACCATCTTTTTGCAACAGCGAAATAGGTATCTGCAGGGCGATCACGTGTACGTTCATACAGGCAACACCATCATGCGATTCGCCACCCATACGAGGCGCATCACCCAGATCGAAAATACCACCGAGGTCAACAAAGAATGGATCATCAGCAGGTCCCGCATACACTCTGCCACCGCCTGGAATAGGGGTGATGGCTTCATTGATCAATGTCTGATATGAGGTAGCTAATCCTACATCACCGGTGATAGAACGCTCTCCAATATATGGTGGAGGTACCATACCATCCGTTAACAGCGTTGAAAAGGTGACACCACCATCAGTACTGCGTTCGAGCGTATAGGTCATTTTGATATTCTCAGCACCCAAACGGATATTGAAGAAAGTAGTAGGATCTTCATCCGTTCTGGTAAAGGTGAATCGGTAAATGATATCATCACCGAAGGTGGCGATATTATTATCGATGTGGATCTCGTAGCGGATGTTTTCACCAAAGGTGTAATAGTTAGGACCGCCGTGAGGTAATTGCAGTGGAATATAATTCGCGAGGATGGTGATCATCTCCGGATTATCGGGACTGCGAAAAGCATACAGATCCGTATTATCTGCCAACGGATCATCGGCAATAAGGGGAGCTTCACGGTGACTCGAAGCACTAACCGTGAATGCCTGCACCATAAGCAGCGCAGCGACCATGAGTGCGCTGAAATGCCCTTTTATGGTAGGTATTATCGTTTTCATTTTCAATTATTTAGTGAAGTGACAATTAATATTCATAGTCCACTGCAGTACCTCTCCATGGAGCGGCTACATATGGGAATGTTGATTGGAAAGGCGCATCGTTGTGTTCCACACGGGTGGTATAATCGATCACGTCGCGCATATCACGAGTAAGTGGAGATTCGCCGGATGCAGGATCATAATCATCATACCACAAACCGATCGCAGCTAATACGATACCACTCACTGCCTGTAACTCGATACGCGTAACATCATCTTCCAATCGACGGCCGTTAGGGAAACCGTCCATGTTCGGGATGAATTCCAAGGCTGTACTGGTGTTGAATGGATCTACGGTAAGTCCGATCACCGCAGCAGCCAATAAACCTTCAGTACTAAAGAAAGGGCTATTGCGATCGGTTACCGGTGTAGCCATATTCAGACGAAGCATATCGCCACCATTCGGTAAGAAATTATTGACAAAAGGTTTTCCATTCGCCAATGGATTTCCTGCTTTGCCTGTAGCCAGCTGATAAGGAGCCAGGTTAGGCGCGCCGGTAAAAAATATCGGCCAAAGGTCAACTGAACGAGGTTTTCCTGCAGCAGGTAATAAGAGTGTACCAAAAATCGCATCATCCAATGCAGTTCCGGCCACAGCAGGTGAACCTTTTAATCCATACAAACCATCAGCACCATTGCTGAAGTTGTATGCACCCAGACTGGCTTTTTGAATGCGCAATTTCTGAAACTGCGGTACTGCGGTTCCAAATAAAGCATCATCCATATACAAGCCTAATTCAGGATTGTAGAAATATTCAAAATGTGCAGCATCTTCTGCGTATGGTGATAATGAATTCCAATAATCTTTTTCACCGATCGGAATAACTGCTTCATTGGTCAAAGGCATACCCAGGCGTGATACCTGCACCCAATCGCCTGAAAAAGATTCAGTACCGTCACCATTCAATGTGCGCATAGCACGGCGGCTGGCGCTGGCCCATACACCGATCACAAAGTCGCCATCCAGGATATCGTCAGCCATATCAGGGCTTAATCCATCCTTTTGCAACATGCTGATCGGGATCTGCAGGGCAATGGTATGTGTATTAAAATGACCTAAACCATCTCTTGGATTTTCACCCACACGTGGCGCATTCCCTAAATCGAAAATACCGCCGAGGTCAACAAAGAAAGGATCATCCACCGGACCGCAGAATACTTTTTCTCCGGTCACTGCAGTAGCGATGGCATCCATCATCAACTCCTCATACGAAGCTGCACCAAGACCTACTACAGGGTCTTCGATGCTACGAGCGCCAATGTTGATGGCAGGAACAATTCCTTCAGAAACGATGGTAAAAAAAGTAATACCACCATCGATACTTTTCTCCAAAGTATAGGTGGTTTTCAGGTTTTCAGCACCCAGACGCACGCTGAAAAATGTGCTTGGGTCTTCGTTGGTACGGGTAAAAGTGGCACGATAAATAATATCATCACCGGGGGTGGCAATATTGTTATCGATGTGGATCTCGTAGCGAATATTTTCACCAAAGTGGTTGTAATTCGGACCACCGAAGGGAATTTCGGCAGGAATATAATTCGCAATGATCGTAACCGTATTCGGGTCGTCGGGACTCCTGAATACATACAGGTCGGTGTTGTCGGCCAGTGGATCATTGGCAATAAGCGGAGCCTCTCTGTGGCTCGATGCCAACGCTTCCGTGGTCATCAACCCCGATGCAAAACACATGCAGGCCATAGCCACATGTTGCAACCTTTTGAACGGTTGAGTGAGCAGTTTTTTCATAGAAAACGTTTTAGGTTAAAAAATATAGGGGCATATACGCAGAATAGTTGCCCCTGGATTTATTTCGATAAAAGTGCCTGTCTATCGCATGTCCGACGAGCGGTGGTCAGACACATGCCATCCGGGGTCAGACATTCGTGCAAAAGGTATTTATGTATATTCACCGCATTGTATACCCTTAAACTTTATCCCTTATGCAAGAAGCGTTTATCCAGTTCGCCTGGAAGATGCAGGTATTTACCGCTTCCACCCTTACTACTACAGAAGGCGAACCAATTTCAGTCATTTATCGTGGCGATCACAATGTGCATAGTGGTCCGGATTTTTTACATGCGCGTATTCGGATCGGCGACACTTTGTGGGTCGGGAATGTAGAAGTGCATATTAAAAGTTCTGCATGGCTCGAACACAAACATCATGTAGACCGCACTTATGATAATGTGATCCTGCATGTGGTGTATGAACACGATATGCCGCATAGTGATCTGCCGACCCTCGAACTGCGGTCCATCATTCCTGAAAACCTGATGCATACATACACGCATTTAATGGCATCCGGTAATTGGATTCCTTGTGAAAAAAGCATCACGCATGTACCGCCCATTGTGATCGGGCAATGTCTGGACAGTATGCTTGCAGAGCGATTGGCAGATAAATGTTTGCGTATGGAACAGCGACTGATCGTACAAAAAAATGATTGGGAGGAATTGACATATCAGGTCATCGCGCGTGGATTTGGTACACAGGTGAATGCTGATCCATTTGAACGTGTGGCGATGAGTTTGCCTTATAAGCTCATCCTAAAACACCACGATCAGCCAAAGCAGATAGAAGCTTTGTTGTTTGGACAGGCCGGGATGTTGGAGGGAAATTACAGATCCCTGTATGCGCATCAGTTACAGGCAGAATATACATTTCTGAAACGGAAATACGATCTTCAGCCGATTCGTGCACTGGAATGGAAGTTTTTGCGTATGCGTCCGGCAAACTTCCCCACCGTACGTATGAGTCAACTTGCCGCCTTCCTTTCGCAGCGACAAAAAATATTCGCAAGGCTGTTAGAAGTCAGATCGCTCAAAGAGGTGCGTCAGTTATTTCAAGTGGAAGCTTCTCCCTTCTGGCAGGAACACTATCATTTTAAGAAAGCAAGTAAACGCGCACCCGGTAACATTGGTGATGAGTTTGTGCATCTTCAGGTGGTGAACACTTTTGCCCCTTTATTGTTCCTTTACGGGAAAACACAGCAAAGCGATCAGTTTGTGCAGCGGGCCATCGACCTGTTGGAGCAGACGCCGGCAGAGCGCAACCATATCGTTCAACAGTGGAAGAAGCTGGGCGTACATGCACAACATGCAGGACAATCGCAGGCCTTATTGCATTTACAGCAACAATATTGTGTGCATAAACGCTGTTTGGAATGTGCCATTGGTTATAGAATTTTACAAAACGGAGAGATTTAGTACATTTGTCATACCGCTACTAACCTATGCTCGAAGCGATCAGACATATCATTGAAACAGGCGTTTTTGGTGCCTGCAGCTGGCTCGGAGATAAACTGGGTATCGCGTCTAAACGCGTTCGCCTCTGGTTCATCTATATTTCCTTCCTGGCCATGGGCTCACCCATTATCCTGTATATGATCATTGCCTTCTGGGTGAACATGAAAAACTACATCCGCGACAAGGTAAGTCCACTCCGCGATCTATAATTGCTAAGTACCTGATTATCAGCGATTTACTATCAAATTTTTGGGAAATTCACCATAATTTCCTACCTTTGCACCCGCCTTGCCCAGGTGGTGGAATTGGTAGACACACTAGCTTGAGGGGCTAGCGCCAGCAATGGTGTGCAAGTTCGAATCTTGTCCTGGGCACATTATAAAAGAGTCATCGTCAGATGGCTCTTTTTTTTTATTTGCGCAATGGTGTGCAAGTTCCCCGCCTGCTCGACGCAGGAGGGCACGGAATCTTGTCC
>JAYRVB010000242.1:0-3851 GCA_041918775.1 Chitinophagales bacterium | reverse complement strand
TATATAGAATGATCTGTAAAAGTAGCCGTAAGATGGATTTACTTTATGTTGTTCTCCAAGTTATTTTATTTTGTTTTTGGTCATCCCTTGCGCAAAAGTTACCACAAAAAAAGAGGCTGCCATACGGCAGCCTCTAAGCAATAGCTTAATGGTTTTAAATTAAACCGCGTCAGCAAGTTCTTTACCTGCCTTGAAGCGAACCACATTCTTAGCAGCAATTTTGATTGTTTTGCCTGTTTGTGGGTTACGGCCAGTACGAGCAGCACGTTTGCTTACAGAAAAAGTACCGAAACCTACAAGGGTAACTTTGTCACCTTTTTTCAGTGATTTACGGATTGCAGTCATCATGCTGTCGAGGCATGCAGTTGCTTGTGTTTTGGTCAGACCTGTGTCGGCTGCCATTGCGTCGATCAATTCGCCTTTGTTCATCTTAGTTGATTTTATCGTTTGAAAATAAGTTTTAACACGGCCAAAAATACAGTGTTTACGGGCATTTCAAAATGCCAATCGGCTGAAACCCTTGTATTTTCAACACTTTATACACATTATGTGCTCAAAACCCGCGAATTTAGGGGGTTTCAGAGGGAATTGCTGTGTAAAACCATGCATTCCTCACCATCACCACCCACCCCTCAGGTGCAGGTGCTACAATAAGCACTCACCTCCTTGTACCCCCCAACATCAAAAACAACTATACTTTACCAGCATATCCACCAAAAAAACCAATCGCGAACAGACCGGATATGCATTAAACAACACATCGATCACAACAACAATCCGCGATACCTGGTCGGCATATTTGCTTAACACTGTTGTCTGTGGAATTGTACTGGTATTTAGATAAATGTACTGTCCCGTACCTGATCTGCACATGTTGATCCTCACCCCCTGCCCCTCTCCTTATAATTTGATTGCATCAAATTATAAGGAGAGGGGAGATCGTTTACCATAGAAGCAATATTTCATTTTTTAAAGCACATTTGCCCATTTGCACACTTTCACACTTGCACACTTTCACACTTGCACATTATTGAACCTCACCCCCCTGCCTCCTCTCCTTAGATTTTAATGAATTGAAACCCAAGGAGAGGGGGAGAGCATTCTTTATAATAAAAGCAATTTTCATTATTTAACAGGATAAATCATCTTATCCCGTTATAGTCTACTTGCATATTTTCACATCTGCACATTAACATCATCCCATTTGCCTCCTCCCATTTGCCCATTTTCACATCTGCACATCTGCGCACTTGCACACCTGCACACCTGCATACCTGCACACTTGCACACTTGCACACTTGCACATCTGCACATTTGCACATCTTCATCAGCCCATCATCACATCATCTCATCAGCACATCAAGAAACCTTCCCCCACTGCTTTATTTTCCACGTTTGTTCGGAAAGGTATTTTTTCAAGGCAGCATTGGCGGGAGATGCCAACGATGGATCATCATCCAATAATTTTTCTGCAGTAAGTCGCGCCTCTTTTAATATGGCTTCATCCGTAATGATATTGGCAATGGCAAATTGTGGTGCACCACTTTGACGAGTGCCTTCAATTTCACCCGGGCCACGCAATTGCATGTCTACTTCAGCGATTTTAAAGCCATCATTCGTTTGCACCATCGTTTGTATGCGCGTTCTGGCATCGGCATTTAATTTATTGTCGGTCATGAGGATGCAATACGATTGATGCGCACCCCTGCCTACACGACCGCGCAATTGATGCAACTGTGCCAATCCGAAGCGCTCGGCATTTTCAATGACCATAACGGTGGCATTCGGCACATTCACACCCACCTCGATCACCGTAGTGCTGATCATGATCTGTGTTTGCTTCTTTAAAAAGCGCTGCATCTCAAAATCTTTGTCGGCGGGTTTCATGCGACCGTGTAATATGCTTACCTGGTATTGTGGCTTGGGAAATTCGCGATCGATCACTTCTGCACCCTGCATCAGATTTTTCAGTTCCAGCTTCTCACTTTCCTCTATCAATGGATAAATGATGAATACCTGTCGACCTTCGGCGATCTGCTCTTTGAGGAAACCGAAAACCCGTAGCCGCTCATTCTCTTTTCGATGCACCGTGAGTATGGGTTTTCTGCCCGGCGGTAATTCATCGATGATACTGACGTCCAGATCGCCATAGTAGGCCATGCTTAAAGTACGTGGTATTGGCGTGGCGGTCATCACGAGTATGTGTGGCGATATGCTGTTCTTGCTCCACAATTTTGCGCGTTGTTCAACACCAAAGCGATGTTGTTCATCAATGACCACGCAACCAAGATTTTGAAACTGCACCGTTTCTTCGATCAGCGCATGCGTGCCGATCAGGATATGTATGCTGCCGTCGGCAATACCGGCGAGTATCTCCTTGCGCGCTTTCCCTTTCACACTGCCGGTAAGCAAAGCCACCCGAATGGGCATTTCCTTCAGGAGTTCACTGATGCCGGTGTAATGTTGCTGAGCCAGAATTTCGGTAGGCGCCATCAGGCTCGATTGAAACTGATTGTCGATACCCATGAGCATCGTAAGCAAAGCCACCACAGTTTTACCGCTACCTACATCGCCCTGCAGCAATCGATTCATTTGACGACCGCTCAGTACATCTTTGCGTATTTCTTTGAGCACGCGTTTCTGTGCGTTCGTCAGTTCGAAGGGCATGTATTGTTCGTAGAAGGAATTGAATGCCTGTTCAATATCCTTAAATATAAAACCCAAGCTGCTGCTGTGCCTGAATTGTTTCACGCGCAACAGCTTTACCTGATCGATGAACAGCTCCTCAAATTTCAACCTGCGCACAGCATGTTGCATATGCTGATCTGAATCCGGGAAATGAATATGTTTATACGCATCAAAGCGCCCGATCAATCGATATTTTTCTAAAACGTCTGCAGGAATATTTTCCGGCAGATCATATGGATTCAACTGATCGAATAAAGCCTGCACGAATTTGCTGATCATTTTACTGTTGATCCCGCGGGCTTTGAGTTTTTCTGTGCCGCTGTATACAGGTTGTATCTTTCCGCCCAATTGAAATTCACTCGTTACCGCCGGGTCCATCTCGGGGTGCATCATGTTAACGGCACCATTAAAAATGGAAGGTTTGCCGAATACGATGTACTGTGTGTTTTCTTTCAGTGATTTTTGCAGCCAGTTGATACCATTGAACCACACCAGCTCCATAGACCCGCTGCCATCAAACAATTCAGCGATCAGGCGCCGACCTTTTTTTGCGCCAACCACATGTATGTTGCGCACGGCACCCTTCATTTGCACCTCACGCAATTCCTGCACCGAAAAAGCCATTTGCTTTACCTGCGCAATCGTTTTAAAATCCGTCCTATCTACATACCGCAAAGGAAAAAACTGCAGGAGATCAAAGCAGTTCTCCAGTTCCAATTCTTTCAACAACATCGCCGCCCGTTGTTCGCCAACGCCCTTCAAAAAGGTGAGCGGGGTTTTCAAAGTCACACTTGCCACGAGATAAAAATAGAAAAAGGTGATTTAGTTAGCAAGTTAGCAAATTAGCAAGTTAGCAAGTGAATGCATGTGTGGAAGTGTGGGAGTGTGGGAGTGTGTAAGTGTGTAAATGTGGAAGTGTGCAAGTATGGAAGTGTGGAAGTGTGTAAGTATGGAAGTGTATGTGGGTTCTGTAATATTGTATTGCGTAAGGACCGGGTAACATGTATTGTGAAATTTATGGTAATAAATAATATTTATTTACACTTCTAACCTACAACCCAACCAACTCGCCACCCAGCTAATTTCCTAACCCGCCACCATGCTAACCTGCTAACCCGCCAACCCGCCAACCTGCTAACCTGCTAACCCGCTAACCCGCTAAC
>JAYRVB010000241.1:0-3503 GCA_041918775.1 Chitinophagales bacterium | reverse complement strand
TTGAAATCCTAAAGCAATATGAGCGGACAAAAAATAACGATCAAGAACGGGGTATTATCAGTGCCCGACGAGCCTATTATTCCATTTATTGAAGGCGATGGTACCGGACCGGATATCTGGGCATCCTCTGTGCGCGTTTTCGATGCAGCTGTGGCAAAGGCATATGGCGGCAAACGCAAAATTCATTGGCTGGAAGTTTTAGCCGGCGAAAAGTCATTTAATCAAACCGGCAACTGGCTTCCGGATGAAACCCTGGATGCGTTCCGTGATTACCTCGTTGGTATCAAAGGTCCTTTAACTACACCAGTAGGGGGAGGCATTCGTTCATTAAATGTTGCCTTGCGCCAAATTCTGGATCTATATGTGTGCTTGCGTCCTGTGCGATATTTTGAAGGTGTTCCTTCACCGGTTAAGAGTCCGGAAAAAGTAGATATGGTGATCTTCCGTGAGAACACCGAAGATATTTATGCCGGGATCGACTGGACTGCAGGCAGTGATCTGACCGTTAAGTTTTTGGAGTGGTTAAAAGAAAACTCACCAAAAGATTTTGAAAAAATTCGCTTTGGTTCCAAAGCAAAAACTGATAGCTGGGAAGCAGCACTTCGCGAAGTGGGCGTGCCAAACAGAGATGTAGATGTACAGGTTGGTATCGGTATCAAGCCGGTAAGCTATTCGGGTTCAGAGCGGTTGATCTATTCTGCCATTGATTATGCAGTGCAGCACAATAGAAAAAGCGTAACGCTGGTGCACAAAGGCAACATCATGAAATTTACTGAAGGCGCATTCCGCGACTGGGGTTATCAGGTTGCCCGTGATTTCTTTGGTGCCGTGCCACTGGATGGCGGTCCATGGCATGTGATTCCGGAAGGAAAACCAGGTGCCGGCATCGTGATCAAAGATTCTATTGCCGATATCACCTTACAACAGGTATTGACTCGTCCGGATGAGTTTGAGGTAATCGCTACCTTGAACCTGAATGGCGACTACCTGAGTGATGCCCTTGCCGCACAGGTTGGTGGGATCGGTATCGCTCCGGGTGCTAATATCAATTATGTGAGTGGTCACGCGATATTTGAAGCCACACACGGTACTGCACCAAAATATGCCAATCAGGATAAGGTTAATCCGGGTTCAGTTATTTTGAGTGGCTGTATGATGCTCGAATATATGGGCTGGAAGGAAGCTTCGGATATGATCATCAAAGGCATGGAAAAAGCCATTTCTCTGAAACGTGTAACCTACGATTTCCACCGCTTGATGGAAGGCGCAACCATGTTGAAGTGCTCTGAATTTGGTGATGAGATCATTTCACATATGTGATCACCATTGCATTATGATACAAAGGGATCCACATCAGGATCCCTTTTTTTATGTCCGGCAGTGCGCATCTGCCGTTCAATTACCTATTTTTGATTTATGAGCATACAGCCCCAATTAAAGAGATTCGACCTGACCATGATCGTTGTGAGTCTGATCATTGGTGTAGGCATTTTCAGGGCACCTTCGATGGTGGCCGAAAGTGCGGGCAAAGAGTGGGTATTTTATCTGGCCTGGATCACCGGTGGCATTGTGTCTATTTTCGGGGCACTCACCTTTGCCGAGATCGGTGCGCGACTTCCTTCTGCCGGTGGCTATTATACGATATTCTCCAGCGCATATCATCCGGCATTTGCTTTTATGCTCAACTGGAGTCAGGTGATCATCAACGCAGGAAGTTCTGCAGGTGTCGCGCTCATTGGTGCAGAATACATCACTCCGGTTATTTTCCCGGAGGTATCCAATGCAACACTCATCGAACGCATCATTGCATTCCTCATCATTCAATTGCTTTATGGCATCAATCTGGCCGGTATCAAAATGGGGGCGCGCACACAAAACTTGTTAAGTCTGCTAAAGATCGCCATGATCATTGTATTCTGCTTTGCGATCTTTGGCAAACATGCGCCGCAGGAAACAACTACCGTGGCAGCCAATTGGAATTTTACACATGCCTTTGGTTTGGCGCTGATCTCCATTTTTTTCACATTCGGCGGATATCAGCAAACGGTAAATTTCGGCGCTGATGTGCATGAGCCTAATAAAAATATTCCACGAGCAATCTTTGCCGGCGTAGGTATTGTTATCATACTCTATCTGATCATCAACATTGCCTATGTTCAGGTGCTGGGTTTTAACAAAATGCAGAACTCTGACCTGATAGCCCGCGATCTGGCCATAGCATTGTTTGGAGATACCGGTGGCACCATCGTATCTGTTGTACTATTTACCAGCGTGCTTGGATTCTTAAACACGTCAGTAATGAGCAATCCACGGGTATACTACGCCATGGCAGAGGACAAAGTATTGCCTCCCATTTTTAAACGGGTTAACCAAAAAACTCAGGTGCAGCAATTCGGATTAAGTTTTTTTGTAGCTGTAATGGTTGTCTCCCTTTTTGCGCTGGATAGTTTTGAGCAGATCGTTAACTACGTATTGTTTATCGATAGTTTCAGCCTGGCAAGTGCTGCGGCTGCATTGTTCATTCTGCGCAAACGATCCGGTAACACTTATACAGGATTCAAAATGCCCGGATATCCTGTATTTCCGATCATATTCATTCTAGTACTTTTGTTTGTAACTTACAACACCACATATAATGATGCAGAATCTGCACGTTATGGATTGTTGATATTCGGCATGGGCTTACCACTGTATTTCCTATTGCGCATAAGTGTATCCTTCAAGAAAAAAAAGTAACACGAAGGCATTAGCGGATACGCGCATACATGTCGAGGAGTGTCTTCGTCATGCGGCTCCAGGAAAAACGCTTCTTTTCCTCCCGGATATTTTCACGGAAACGCTGTTGAGTCTCCTGTGACCCGATGCGATCGATGGCGTTTGCTAATTGTTGAGGATCGGTCTCTGTAACATACCCTACAATGTCATTTGGCACCATCTCAGATAACCCACCTGTATTGGTTACGATCATGGGCACTTCAAAGTGATAGGCGATCTGTGTTACACCACTTTGCGTTGCATGCTTATATGGCTGCACCACCGCATCCGCTGCGCAGAAAAAATACTTTACGTCCTCATCTGCAATAAAGTTATGGAAGCGGTGTATGCGTTCCTTATGTCTGCTTTGTGCTATCAGCTTATCATATACAGCACGGTCTGTATAAAATTCTCCGGCAATGATCAATTCGCATGTGCTGCTTACTTTTTGCATAGCCTCCAATAATAGATCCAAACCTTTGTAGTCGCGAATAAACCCAAAGAACAGTATGTATTGCCTGTTTGGATCAAGTTGCAGGAAGTTGCATGCTTCCTGTTTACTGACTACCTGCCCAAAATTGTCGAAAAGGGGATGTGGATTTAGCGCTCGGATCTTCTTGCGGTCAAAACGAACCAGGTCCTGCAACACATTATTGCTCATCGCCACAAATCCATCCACACGATTTACAAAATAGCGGGTGAGTATCGTATCTGTAAACTTTTGTTCATGCGGCACAATATTATCTGCT
>JAYRVB010000240.1:0-5070 GCA_041918775.1 Chitinophagales bacterium | reverse complement strand
TAATGGACGGTAATAGGTGTCATTCGTTTCATGAAAAACGCCTCGCGAGAAAGAGTGAGCAACATGGGAAATATCTGCATTGTATTCAGCTTGTTCGTTGATAAATATGATGTCATCTAATTCGGTGTAACCAAGTTTAAATGACCCGGCATATACAAGTACTACGATAAGCGATAACCATAATGCCGGAAATGGGATTTTGCTTTCCTTAACCTCGTTTTTGCCCTGGGTTTGGGCTTTTTGTTTTACTTTCTTTGCCATAGTGTGTGATGACCAAAAATAAAGGGTATTTCAAATATTTCCGAGCAAGCTGCCCCGAACCAACGAATGTACGTAATTTTACGACTGTAAACACATGGGCAATACGAGTGCAAACCAGGTAATAGTGATCGGCGGAGGTGCTGCCGGTTTCTTTTTTGCGATCAATATCGCCCGTATGCGGCCAGACCTGAGCGTCCACATCCTTGAAAAAAGTCAGCAGTTACTCAGTAAGGTGAAAATATCCGGCGGCGGAAGATGCAATGTTACACACGCCTGTTTTGATCCTGACGAATTGATCACCTACTATCCTCGTGGCGGAAAAGAATTGCGCGGTCCGTTTCACAACTTTCAACCGGCTGATACCATTGCCTGGTTTGAAGAACGCGGCGTAAACCTGCACACAGAAAATGATGGCCGCATGTTTCCTGAAACAAACCTATCGCAAACCATTATTGATTGCTTCCTCAATGAAGCAAAAAAATATCACGTACACATACATACCAATGCACATGTGCGATCGATTGAAAAAATGGATGACACATTTGAAATTTCCACACAACATAGCATATTCCAGGCACGCTACTGCATGATCACATCCGGCAGCAGCGAAAATACGTGGCGTATACTGCAATCACTTGGGCATAGCATCGAACCACCTGTCCCAAGTTTATTCACCTTCCACATTCAGGATCCTCGCCTGCAGGGATTAATGGGCGTGAGTATTCCGAATGTGCAAGTACAGATCATCGATAGCAACATCCAAACAGAAGGACCATTGCTCATTACGCATTGGGGATTGAGTGGACCGGCAATATTGAAAGCTTCGGCATGGGGCGCTCGATTTTTGGGGGAGAGAAAATATTTAGCGCGGGTGCTTATCAATTTTCTCCCTCAGTACCCTTTAGCGGAATGCGTACAAGCACTGCAAACCACCAAAAGTACACAACCCAAAAAGCAGATATATAATTCGACCATACATCCATTAAGTGCCCGCCTATGGAAACAATTATGTGCATTTGCGAAAATTCCTGAATCATTGAATTGGGCAGATGCCTCAAATACACAGTTGCAAACGCTGGCGCAGGTACTCACCGCAAGTGTATTCACGGTAAAGGGTAAAAGTACCTTTAAGGAAGAATTTGTCACCTGTGGAGGTGTGCGCCTCACTGAGATCGACATGCGCACGATGGAAAGCAAATTACATCCAGGCTTATATTTTGCCGGCGAGGTAATGGATGTGGATGCTGTTACCGGCGGATTTAACTTCCAGGCTGCCTGGACAACAGCTTTTTTAGCAGCCCTTGCCATTGCAGTTAAACCTTCCGCACTTTGACTCGTCAAATCCCTAATTTCTCTCCCGTATGCAACTAAAAACCCTATGCCTTGCCTTGTGCACTTCTGCCATGGCCTACGCACAGAATCCGGGTGATTCTGTATTTACCGACAACCAGGTTTTAGAAATTCAATTGCAGTTCCCTCAGGAAAGTTTCTGGGACAGCCTTGTAGCCAACTACGAGACTGAGACTTACATGATGGCTAACCTCACGGTTACAGACCTGTATGGCACCCATACCTTCGATAGTGTTGGTGTGCGCCTGAAGGGGAACTCCAGCTATGGACATCCCGGCAATAAAAAATCCTTCAAGATCGATTTTAATCGTTATGTGGATGGACAGGAATATGATGGGCTGCGCAAACTGAATTTCAACAACTGTTTCAAAGACCCAAGCTTCATGCGCGAAAAGATCTATTATGATATTTGTCGCGACGCCGATATCAATGCACCAAGATGCAACTATGCCAATGTGTATATGAATGGTACTTTATGGGGCTTTTATTCCATGGTGGAGCAGATCGATGACGAATGGCTGAAAACCCATTTCGATCAAAAAAATGAAAACCTGTTCAAAGCCGGTGATGCCTTTGGCGGTGGTCCCGGTGGTGGTGGTCCGCCGGCATCCGCTGATCTGATGTATTACGGCACCGACACGGCGAGCTATACCGAGCGATACACCCTGGAAAATAATACCGACGAAAATGACTGGGGTGACCTCATACGGCTGACAGAATTTATCAATGAAAGCGATGATGCTACTTTCGCCGATGAGCTCTCTACACATTTTCATGTGCCGCATTTGATGCGCAGCATGGCGATGTATAATCTGTTCGCCAATCTCGACAGCTATGCAAATTCAGCGCGTAATTATTATATCTACGACTATGATTCTACCGGTTATTGGGAATGGATAAACTGGGATTGTAATGAAGCCTTTGGTTTATACAGTGCCGGAGGTGCGGTAACGGATATGACTATGCTGGATCCATATTATTATACCATGAGCAGGCCATTACTTGAACGTATCGTAACCATAGACGCTACTCAGTCGATATATGATTATTATTACTGCGAGTTATACAACAACTACTTCAAGACAAACTATGTAGATAGTTTGATCAACGAAATTGATGCCTTGATACAGGATGATGTATATGCTGATCCAAATAAAATGTACACAAATGCGCAGTACGATACCAACCTCGATGCAGATGTTACTGCAGGTGGCGGCCCGGGCGGAGGTACCATTTACGGTCTTCGCTCCTTTGTTACCGAAAGGGTTGCCTATTTAGACGGAGTGATCGATTGCAGTAATGTGCAAAGTGGCATATCGGATGCAGAGAAAGCACCGCTTGCCATATATCCCAATCCGACATCTGACTATCTCTATATAGATATGGATCTTTCTACAGCCGAATATTATACGATCATGGATCTTACCGGCAGCCTCGTAAGATCAGGCGCTGTTCAGCAGGTCATCGAGGTGGCTGAACTGCCATCCGGATATTATGTTTTATCGGTGATCGGGCCTGAAATAAAACACAGCTTACCTTTTATGATCAAACATTGATCAAGGTAAACTGTGCTACTGAAACGGATAAGTGTGCGCTGTGTTAAAACACATAGCGCACACCAAATCCAAATCCCATATCAAAATCGTCGTTGATGAGTCCTATTTCAGGACGCAGGTCGAGACTGAGTTGCAATGGTATCGGAAATACATATTCAATTCCGAGAACAGCATCAAAATCAATAAAGATACCCTCATCATCATCGTCGTCGTAATGCGGATGATCATTGTCGATATCTCGGCTGCCCACACCACCACCTGCGCCCACATACCATTCAAAGCCATCAGCCAGCGGGTGCATCCATTGATAGAGCACAGTGAGTTTAAAGCCATCATTCCATCCATCGTCGTAAATGCCTAGATCGAACTCTAGTCGATTCGGCCCGCCGATGAATTGCTGATATGAAATTTCTGTGCCTACGCCATCGCCACCGCCAAATCGTAAGCCGAGGGCGTGCATGCCGTTGCTCTGCGCTTGCAAAGCGGTCATACCGGTGATCAAAAAAATGATCATGGTTAAGGTTGCTTTCCTCATGTTATGCCTTTTACTGCATCCCTATGCAAAAAAAATGCCCGAATTATTTTTCGGGCATGCTATTCATGTTTGAACCTGTTATTGTATGATCAGTTTTTCTGCGGCAACGGAGCCATCTGCTAACTGAAGCGATAGTATATAAACACCTTCCGGCAACCAGGAAACCTCCCATTGGATCACTGCAGATGACTGCCCGGCAGGTATGATCTCCTGTTGCACGATTTGTCCCTGCATATTCACCAGCTTCACAAAAGCCTGCTGTCCGCCATTGGCTATTGTGCACTGTACCGTAGATGTAGCGGGGTTTGGCGCCAACGTGATCACAGCCTGATCATTCAGATCTGTGGCAGCTTCGCGAAGGGCCGCGGTGGTAAAGGTGATCACATCCGTAAAATCTTTCCATCCTGCAGCACATTGTGTTTTCACCTTCCATTGGTAGGAAGTGGATGCACTTAATCCGCTAAGCATCAGTTGGTTGGATGTGGTATTCACGCTTGTCCATGTAGCCCCGGAAACCGGTTTCCATTGTACCTGATATTGCACGGCACCTGGGATAATATTCCACACTAACGTGGCTTTTGTGGACGTGATCAGTTCCGTGCTTAATACACTCGGACTGGTACAGGTAGTACCGGTGGATGGTGTAATAAACAGTTTATCTACTGACCAGCTCGTCCAAACCCCACCACATTGCACGCGTACTTTCCAGGTATAGGAGGTATTCGGTGTGAGTGTACTCAATTCCAAAAAGGTGTTGTTCATAGAAGCTGTCGTCCAGGCACCCCCTATGGTGGTTTTATACTGCACCTCATAATTCATACTGCCCACATTATCCCAAATGAGCATGACGTGATTAGAGGTAAGCTCGTCTTCAAAAAGTCCACCCGGTGTAGCACAAATACAAGGCAGACACACATTGTCGATACCCTGTTCTTCAGCAGGACCGACTTTAACGCCCTGACTGTAAAACTTCACAATGATATAAGTGTATCCGGCGCCAAAGTCAACCGTATGGGTGAAGGTTTGCCAGTTGTAATTGGCCAGGCCTACATTTTCATTGTATAAGACATCTGCAGAAAAAGGCAATACGTTATTGTTCCAGGGTTCTTCTGAACCGGGCGTGATAAAGTCGAGGTCTTTGAACTCGCCATTCACTCCAACGATCTCGCAGATCAGGTCGTTGCCGATGGCACCTATACCGATATTTTTTGCCTGGAAGGATAATTCCACAGGTCCGCGCAATGCCTTATCGTTTTTGATCACCTGCACCAATGGTCTATTCCATTTATCGCTTGAATAAATGCTTGCTTTCCCATTTACGATCTGCCAATTGGATTTATGTAACCAGCCATTGTTTACAAATGCTTT
>JAYRVB010000239.1:0-7992 GCA_041918775.1 Chitinophagales bacterium | reverse complement strand
GAATAAATGGTTAGGTGTCGAAACCGTGAGGCAGGCATTTCATTTTTGCACGCCCATAGGGTAAAAATAATACAATATGGCAAATATCAGAGCAGGAACTATCCTAGCGCAACGGCCAGGTCCTGCAACAGATCATCCACATCTTCCACACCAACACTCAGGCGGATTAGCGAATCCACCAGTCCGTTTTTCATGCGCTCCTCTTTTGGAATGGAGGCATGCGTCATACTGGCCGGATGTCCGATCAAACTTTCTACCCCACCTAAGCTTTCAGCCAGACTAAACAAATGTGTGGAAGATAGTATTCGGGTGGCTTCTGCAAAATCATCCCCTTTTAATGTAAACGAAACCATAGCGCCGAACATGCGCATTTGTTTCTTCGCGATCGCATGATTGGCGTGGTCTTCAAATCCCGGCCAATAAACCTTGTCAATTTTTGGATGCTTGCGCAACCAGTGTGCGATCACTTCTGCATTTTCGCAACTGCGTTGTACACGCAGATGCAATGTTTTAATACCACGCAGCATCAAAAAGCAATCCTGGGGTCCCGGCACGGCACCATTGGCATTTTGGATGAAATACAACTGGTCGGCAAGTGCCTGATCACGAACGATCACTGCACCATGGATCACATCACTATGTCCGCCCAGATATTTTGTTCCTGAATGCACAACAATATCTGCACCATGATCGAGTGGGTTTTGTAAATAGGGTGAAGCAAAAGTATTATCGACACATACCAGAATACCATGTTGTTTAGCCACCGCACAAATAGCAGCAATATCTACAATGCGCAACATCGGATTGGTCGGCGTTTCCACCCAGATCAATTTGGTGTTCGACTGGATCAACCCTTCGAGCACTCGCGCATCACTCAGATCGGCAAAACTGAATTGCATGCCAAAACGGGCATATACTTTCGTGAATGCACGATAAGTACCACCATAAAGATCATTATTGGCGATCACATGATCACCCTGACTCAGTAATTTGATAATGCCATCGGTAGCAGCCAATCCGCTTGAAAAACAGATGCCAAAATTTCCATTCTCCAAAGCAGCAAGATTGTTTTGCAATACATGTCGCGTCGGATTTTGCGTCCGCGCATACTCATACCCCTTATGATCTCCCGGCGCAGCCTGCACATACGTAGATGTCTGAAAAATCGGCGTCATGATCGCCCCCGTACTCGGATCCGGCTCAATTCCGGCGTGAATAACTTTTGTATTAAACTTCATAGCTAATGTGCAAATTCGTTAATTCGTCAATTTGTTAATTTTTTGAACAACTAAGCGCCTTTTGGCAGGAGTTGTTGCCCCAGCAAAAAGGGCACTGCAAAGATACCGAACTATCGCCAATCCCTACTGCCCCGTTTTAGTTGTGCGGATTATGCTGTTAAGTATCTTTTTGATCTGTTCGAGCGCCTCAATGTAGGTACTCATATCGGGAAACCCGCTTGATTGATCTCCAAGCAAAAGCCAGTACTCGGTTTCTTCTGCTTCTTTGGCGGCCATTTTCATTTTATGTGCAAAATCCGCCCTGCTTTCTGCATTTTGAGCCTCCATTACATTAGCACCTATTCCTGTTCCGGATCGAAACAACTGATTGCTATAGGCATATTTCTTGTCACTATCTAATTGACCACACAATTTCATGATATCTAGTGAAAATGTAAAGGTCATTTTAACAACAGCATTTCCATTGCTTTGATATGGATACCTCATTGGTTTTTAGTCTAAAAATGCGACCATTCATATAACACCTAAAAAAAGCAATCCACACTAAGCGCTTACGCAATTCCAGGGAAAAGCATCCGCCTGTGCATAAAAAAAACGGACATGATCAAATGTCCGTTTAAAAATAGATACACAACATGAATTACCGCTCAGCTTCCATCTTCACATATCAATTAACGAATTAACAAATTAACGAATTAACAAATTAGAAAGTATGTACTACAAGCCCGCTCCTCAGTTTTGGTTCGAACCAGGTGGATTTTGGGGGCATTACGTTTCCACTGTCTGCGATATTGATCAGTTGCTGGATGCTTACCGGATATAAAGAAATGGCTAATGCCATCTCGCCGCTGTTTACGCGTTTTTCCAATTCGCCTAATCCGCGAATACCACCAACAAAGTCTATGCGTTTATCGGTGCGTTGATCTTTTATGCCCAGAATAGGATCTAAAATGTGATTCGATAAAATAGTTACATCCAATACATCTATCGGGTCATTGTCGTTGTAAGTGCCTGGTTTTGCGGTGAGTTTATACCACTGGTGATTGATATACAACCCGAAATGATGCAGGGCCTCAGGCTTGTAGGTGCTGTTGCGTTTTTCAATGTCAAACTTTTCGGCAATACGCGCTAATAGATCCGCTTCAGGTAAACCATTTGTATCCACCACTACGCGATTGTAGTCCATGATCATCAACTGGCTGCTTGGAAAGATCACACTTAAGAAGAAGTTGTATTCTTCGTTTCCGGTATGATTTGGATTGGCCTCTGCCATGCGCATACCTACCTTGGCACTTGATGCACTTCGGTGATGACCATCAGCGATATAGGTAAATGGTACTTTACCGGCAAACAACGCGCACAAAGCATCCACATCCTGCACCTGATCGATCACCCAGAACGTATGTTGTATACCATCCTCTGCAGTAAAATCATATACAGGCGTTCCTGCCACTACCTTCTGCATGATATTATCTACTTCCGCTACATCCGGATAGGTAAGAAATACCGGCTCAGGGTGACATTGTAATTCATACATATGCCGAATACGATCGTTCTCTTTTTCTGGACGCGTGTATTCGTGTTTCTTGATAATGTCGTTGAAGTAATCCGCTATTGACGAATTGGCCACCAGACCCACCTGTGCATGACCGTTCATGATCTGACGATAGGCATACATATTGGCTGTGCCATCTTCTTTAAATGTGCCATCCGCCTGAAAACGCTTCCAGTTTTCTACAGCTTTGGCATACACGGCATCTGCATAGTGATCAACATCCTCCGGCAGGTCGATCTCCGGTTTACATACATGAAGAAATGAAAGGCTGTTACCGGCAGCTTCCGCACGGGCCTCTTCACTATTCAATACATCATAAGGACGGCTCGCTACTTGCGCAACCTGTGCTGGTGAGGGCCTCCAGCCCCGGAATGGTTTTATGATCGCCATGGTAAAATTTTTCGCAAAGATAGAATAATCGCCCGTGTAAGCGCGAATATCGCCCGATTGTAAAAGTTTCACCAAAAGTGTACCTTTATCGGTAAATCAATCAACTATGCGCAAAAACTACACAATCAACAATTCCGGCCGATTGGCCGCTTACTCTACCATGGCTGCGGCGCTCACGGCAGTAGTGGTCGATGCAAATGCCGAAGTCTACTACACCGACATCGAAGATGAAACCATTGAAGTAGGTGGCTACTTCGAGGCAGATATCGACGGCGACGGTACTACTGATTTCGTATTTTCCGGGGGCTCAGTGAGCAGCTCGGGTGGCAGCATCTGGTCTTTCGTGTCAGGATTTGGTATAGTAAGTTCTGTAGGTTTGGGTAACTCCAGCAACCAGTTCATCGGTAGCGTTGGGCCTTACTATAACTATGGTAGCGCACTTGAAGAAGGTGCACTTATCGGGCCTGACGGAGCATGGCTCAACTATCCAAGTTTATCCAATTCAGCTGTTATGGCTTCAAATTTCTATGGAGTCACTTATGGCAATTTCCCTGGCGAAGGCGAAATGTATCTCGGTATTCAGTTTTCAGTAAAAGGAAACCTGCATTATGGTTGGATGCGCGTGGAAGCCGATATCAATCCGGCTTATATGACCATTTACGATTGGGCATATGAAGGTATTCCAAATCAGCCGATCGAAGCAGGTTCTACGATCAGTCTGGTGAATATTGAAGAATTCCCTGCAGGTACAGTAAATGCATACAGCTTCGGACAAACATTGTTTGTAAGCCATAATGGTCAACTCGACCAACCTGTGGTTACAGTATATGATTTGTCTGGAAAGGTAGCTTTCTCTGCAACAATGCAGTCAGGCTCTATGCAGATCAACCTTGCTCAATACGCAACAGGAAACTATCTGGTAAAAGTAAGTGATGCAAACGGTCAGTTTGCTAAGCAGGTGTTTATTCAGTAATACAAGAATAAATAATCAAATAGAAAGGGGAGTTGAATATATTCAATTCCCCTTTAACATTTTGGATGTTTGTATCGCATTATAAGAATTATAGTGTGCGTAATATATAGATAGTGCACTTAAATAACAGATAGGGTAAAAATATGCACAACCTTTAATGCATTTCTCTGTGCACTCTGTGTCTTCTCAGCGCACTCTGTGTCCCTGCATTTCTGAAGCGCATCGAAAAAAATAGCGATCGGAGCACTAAGATAAATGAGCAGAAAATTGGCCGGAATCCTGATGTGCTTCCGAGTAGTTTAATTCACCCTGAATGTATCGATACCCTTGCCCAAAAAATCGACGATCTGTTTTGCGGCTGCGATGCCCGCATTGATATTTGCTTCTTCGGTCTGAGCCCCCATCTTTTTAGCCGGATAAAAAACGCGTTTGGCGAATTTCTCTTTAAAAGCAGCTTCTTGTTTTGGTACGAAATCACTTAAGTATTGAATGTCGATGCGTTCGTCCATTAAGCGAAGCAGATCGTCTTCATTTACCACATCAAGGCGTGCAGTATTAACAATTGTGCCGCCTTTCGGTAAGAGGTGTAATAAATGATAGTTGATCACCCCTTTAGTTTCGGGTGTAGAAGGCAGGTGTAAGGATACATATTGACAATGAGAGAAAATATCCTCAAAGCTGCTTGCCGGCGTAACACCATCTATCTGCAGAGCCAGCCTATCCATATTGCGTTTATAGGCAAACACCTCCATGCCAAATCCTCTTCCGATCTGCGCCATGTACCTGCCGATATTGCCATAACCTACAATACCCAGATTTTTTCCGCGCAATTCGGTTCCTGAGCTGCCACTAAACTGTTTGCGCGCCATATATAACATCATGCCAAAAGCGCATTCTGCAACCGCGTTCGCATTTTGACCGGGCGTATTCATGCATACAACATTGTTTTCGCTCGCTTTTTTAATATCGAGGTTGTCGTATCCCGCACCTGCGCGCACTACAATTTTTAACTGAGCAGCAGCATCCAAAACCGCCGCATCCACGATGTCGCTTCTAACGATCAAGGCATCTGCATGAGATACCGCATCCAATAATTGTTGTTTTTCGGTATAATTTTCCAGCAATGCCAATTCGTGGCCACCGGCCTCCACAACAGCTCTGATTTTTTCAACGGCCTCTTTCGCAAAAGGTTTTTCCGTAGCAAGAAGAATAGTACTCATGAATAAATTTCTAGTCTGGGTTGTTCAATATTATTTTGATCTATCAATACATACATACCATATACATACACTACCACACACTACCACACACTATCATACACCTTAAAACCTTCCCCTTCTCATCTCAACATTTACAATCTTACACATCGGTTCACTTCCACACCTCCACATCAGCAAATCAGCACATTTACACATCCGCACATTCAACACTTCCACACTTCCACACTTCCACACTTCCACATTTGCACATTTGCACATTTGCACATCTGCACATCCGCACACTTCCACACTTCCACACTTCCACACTTCCACATTTGCACATTTGCACATCTGCACATTTTCCTCATCCTTTCTTCGCAGCAAAATCATTCATCAGATTCACCAGATGCTGCACGGAATCGATACCCAGTGCATTGTATAATGAAGCGCGCATACCACCAACTGAACGGTGTCCTGCAAGACCTATACATTTATTTTCTTTTGCAAAAGCAAGGAACTCAGGTTCGAGATCGCGATTTTCCATGATGAAGTTTACATTCATCCATGAGCGATCTTCTTTTGCAACAGTGCCTTTGAACAAAGGATTGGTATCAATGGCATTATAGAGCAGATCAGCTTTGGCTTTGTTATTAGCTTCAATGTTGGCCAGGCCGGTTTCTTTGATCCATCGCAGGGTAAGCATCGTAACATAGATAGCAAAAACCGGAGGTGTATTAAACAAACTGTTTTCTTTAATATGCGTGCGGTAGTCGAGCATAGTAGGGATGGTTCTGTTCACTTTGCCCAATAAGCTCTCCTTTAAAAGAACCAGGGTTACGCCTGCGGGGCCTATGTTTTTTTGAGCACCGGCATAGATCAGGTCAAATTGTGAGAAGTCGCAGCGTCGACTGAAAATATCAGAGCTCATATCTACAATATAAGGCACCGGACTTTTCGGGTATTCCTGGTATTGAGTTCCGTAGATCGTATTATTAGAGGTGATATGAAAATACTTAAGGGTATCGGGAATGGTATATCCTTTAGGTAAATGCGTGTAGTTGTCGGCTTCCGAGCTGGCCAGTTCTACCACATTGCCAAATTGTTTGGCTTCTTTCATGGCCTTTTTCGCCCAGGTGCCTGTGTTCGTATAACCGGCGGTATCCTGGGTATCGAGAAGGTTCATAGGGATCATTCCGAACTGTGTAGAGGCACCACCCTGGAGGAAGAGCACTTTATATTCATCAGAAAGGCCGGCGATTTCGCGGATGAGGGAGGTAGCTTCATCGATCACGGCCTGAAAATCTTTAGACCTGTGAGAAATTTCGAGTATCGACATTCCGAGGCCATTAAACTCCTGAACTGCTTGTGCTGCCTGGGTTATAACTGATTGTGGCAGGATGGCCGGACCTGCATTAAAGTTGTGTACTTTCATATTTTTTTAGTGTTTACTTGTATTTGTTAAAACATTCACTACCTTTGCACTCCCATTTCGTTCTTTATACAGGGATACAGCGCGGTAAAAGCGGCTCAAAAATACAATTTCCAAGCTTACGGAGAAGTGAGAAAAGTCATAATGATGGAAAGCTGGGAAAAGCAGAGCTGGTGCGGGATTGAAAAAAATATTAAATTTTTTTGACCTAAAATTTGACAATGCGACTTTGGTTGCATTACCTTTGTGTCCCATTTCGAAAAAAATGTGCCCCTTGGGGAAGCTTAAGGGATACTATATTTGAAGTTCTTTGAAGTATTGGAGAAACAACTAGTAGCAAGTTCAGGAAAAAAACAATACTGAAGTCAATTACACTTACATTTTTTAACAATGGAGAGTTTGATACTGGCTCAGGATGAACGCTAGCGGCAGGCTTAATACATGCAAGTCGAGGGGTAACAGGTCCTTCGGGATGCTGACGACCGGCAAACGGGTGAGTAACACGTATGCAATCTACCTCTAACTGGGGCACAACTTTGGGAAACTGAAGCTAATTCCCCGTAACAATACGAAATCGCATGGTTTTGTATTTATAGTTCCGACGGTTAGAGATGAGCGTGCGTCCGATTAGATAGTTGGCGGGGTAACGGCCCACCAAGTCTACGATCGGTAGCTGATGTGAGAGCATGATCAGCCACACGGGCACTGAGACACGGGCCCGACTCCTACGGGAGGCAGCAGTAGGGAATATTGGGCAATGGAGGCAACTCTGACCCAGCCATGCCGCGTGAAGGATGAATGTCCTATGGATTGTAAACTTCTTTTGTTAGGGACGAAACCCTTGGATTCATCCGAGGCTGACGGTACCTAAAGAATAAGCACCGGCTAACTCCGTGCCAGCAGCCGCGGTAATACGGAGGGTGCAAGCGTTATCCGGATTCACTGGGTTTAAAGGGTGCGTAGGTGGATTAGTAAGTCAGTGGTGAAAGCCCCGAGCTCAACTTGGGAATTGCCATTGATACTGCTAGTCTTGAGTTCGGTTGAGGTAGGCGGAATAAGTCATGTAGCGGTGAAATGCTTAGATATGACTTAGAACACCGATTGCGAAGGCAGCTTACCAAGCCGACACTGACGCTGAGGCACGAAAGCGTGGGGATCAAACAGGATTAGATACCCTGGTAGTCCACGCCCTAAACGATGATCATTCG
>JAYRVB010000238.1:0-1633 GCA_041918775.1 Chitinophagales bacterium | reverse complement strand
GGATCAAGCATGCAGGTTTTCTGAAATAGTGTAACAATTATTTCAATATGTAACTTTCCTCGGACAAAAGTGTTTAGACAATCCCCGAATGTTTTAATTTATCATTGGTGTGCGCGATCAATTCCGGAACACTTCCAAGCCTGTCCATTTCTGATTTTGAGATCAATTCATAGACCTTATTGCAGCTGACCAAAAACGCTGCCGGCAAAGGCACAGGTAAATGTCCCGGATATTGACTCCATTCATTTTTATGCAAAAAGGTGACCGGCACAGGAAGCGATTCAATAAACGCCTTCCACTCCGATCGCATACCTGTATTTGTATATGTGATGGCACATAAATTACATGGATAGGTACCCGGACTTATATGTTTATGCAACAGATCCAATAATCCGTTCCATGCACCTGCATGCGCATTGTATACAAATATCACAGCGGGCTTTTCCAGCTTATTAATTATTTTTTAATTACGGTTCTGCTATCGCTTTGTGCTGTGGGTAAAATGGTGATCTCCTCAAGATTCATATGTGGAGGTCTGCTTGCTGCAAAATAGATCACATCTGCAATGTCTTCTGCGTGTAATGGTTCGTATCCGGCATACACCTGTTCTGCTTTGACGGCATCCCCTTTAAAACGTACAAGACTGAATTCTGTTTCTGCGAGTCCCGGACTGATATTCGTTACCCGGATACGGTGTGGCAAAAGATCCATGCGCAATCCTTTACTCAATGCAGTAACTGCATGTTTCGAGGCACAATAGACATTTCCCTGCGGATATACTTCCTGACCCGCAAGGCTGGACACATTAATGATATGCCCCGACCTGTGTTCTATCATTCCTGGCACTACAGCTTTAGTTACATAGAGCAAACCTTTCAGGTTTGTATCGATCATAGTTTCCCAATCTTCCATCTGTCCATCTTGAAATGCATCGCGACCAGCAGCCAACCCGGCATTGTTGATCAATACGTCGATGGCACGCCAGTCATCCGGTAAGGAGGCGAATGCGGCATTTACCGCCTGAAGATCACGCACATCAAAGGGTAAGGCCAGGGTGCGAACCGCATATTTTTGTTCCAGATCCCGACAGAGCGTCTGTAATCTTTCTGCACGTCGGGCATTGAGGATCAATGCATATCCAGCCGCTGCAAATCGCTCGGCACAAGCCTTTCCAAATCCGGACGAAGCCCCGGTGATACATACTACGGCCATGGTTTTCGTTTTAATGCAAGATTAAGGAAAATGAGGATATGTGCCCACATTCACCGATAAAATCACGCTTTTTATCGACCATACCATAAGTTTTAACGCCGCACATTTGAAGCGGCGCAGGCATATCCGTTACTTTGCATCAGTATCATACCTTATTACTTTATTCATGTATCGATTTACTGCTCTCCTGTTCGCACTTGGCATATCCTTGTCGGGATTCGCTCAAACCACCATATCCGGCATTGTCACAGATAATAAAAATGCACCCATCCCCGGTGCAAACATCCTGCTGGCCAATACGTACGACGGAACCAGTAGCAATACCGATGGGAAATTCTCCTTTACGACCACGGAATCCGGACAACAAATTCTACAGGTGAGTTTTATCGGTTTCGATACTTACGTTGACACCTTAATGCTC
>JAYRVB010000237.1:0-3636 GCA_041918775.1 Chitinophagales bacterium | reverse complement strand
TTCGGAGAATATTACTTCGATCGTTACTTTTAACCTGACAGGTGAAATGGTTGACTTAAAATTTGATATTAATTACGTTGCATTCACTAAAGATTTGCCACCTTCATTTTATTTGACAGCGATTACGGTTAATGATAAAGAATACTATATAAGTTGGATAAAACAATAACCAAGATTATATAGCTTAAAATTAAATTCAACACCGAACGTAGAAAAATGATCGCCTGTCTTCTCGGATACCGTATTTAAAATTGCAGCCAAATTTGTTATCCTAACTTCAGCCAAACACGCATTTACCCGTAATTGGAATGCATGTGTAAAGCTGTCGCGCCGCATGTTAGTATGTGAGCTTGCCTCGCCGAACAGGCGGGTGGGTCAGTGGTTGAGTTAAAGGACTAAACAATAATCAATAAAGAATAAAACTTGGGCTCCTCCGCGCCTGCCTTGCCGGCAGGCAGGCCTCCGCGTGAAAATTGTATTTCCTATCCTACAACCCTTTACTACATAACTTATCTCTTACTTACGCCCTCCTTCGAATCATTTGTCTCCCAATCTTCGCGCCTTTGCGCCCGCCTTGCCGGCTGGCAGGTCTTTGCGAGAAAACCTTTAGTAATTCACAACCGGCCTCAACCACTTTTCCATCTCCACAAAATCTTTCCCCTTCCGCTTAGACAGGTCCTCAACCTGATCTTTACCAATTTTGCCTACACCAAAATACTTCGCATCCGGATGCGCAAAATACCATCCGCTCACACTCGCTGCAGGATACATGGCCATGCTTTCTGTTAATTGTATACCGGTGTGTTTGGTTACATCCAGTAAATTAAATAAGGTAACCTTTTCCGTATGATCCGGACAGGCAGGATAACCCGGTGCCGGACGTATACCTTGATATTGTTCGCTGATGAGCGCTTCGTTACTTAATTCCTCATAGGCCGCATAGCCCCAATACTCAGTGCGCACCTGCTGATGCATATATTCTGCACATGCTTCCGCCAACCTATCGGCTAATGCTTTTAATAAAATGCTTTTGTAATCATCATGCGCAGCATCAAATTCAGCCAGCTTCGTTTCAATTCCAATACCCGCTGTAACGGCAAATGCGCCCATGAAATCTTTTACGCCGCTGTCTGCACCTAACACAAAATCACTCAAACAATAATTCGGCTGACCATCGGCTTTTTTATTCTGCTGTCGTATGTGATGCAGTCTGGTTTGTGTTTCGTCGATCACAATATCATCTCCAACTCTGTTACATGCAAATAATCCGATCACTGCTTTCGATTGCAACCATTTTTCATCCGCGATTTGTTGCAACATTTCCTGTGCATCATCAAACAATTTCTTCGCTTCCTCACCAATAACAGCATCTTCAAAAATCATAGGATATTTTCCATGCAATTCCCATGTGGTAAAAAATGGGGTCCAGTCGATATAAGGGATCAGCGTATCAATGGCAATATCCAAAACATGTATACCGGGCTGAACAGGGGGATAAGGATAATGCGCTGCTTCTGATAAAGTAAATGCATTATTACGCGCTTCTGCTAAAGTTAAATATCCTTTAAATGATTGTCGCGCTGCATGTTGCTGCTGCACGATCACATACTCATCAGCGATCTCTTTAACGAATGCAGCTTTTTCTCCGCCCAATAATTTCCCTGCAATGGTAACACTGCGTGAAGCGTCGGTTACGTGCACAACAGCTTGCTGATATGCCGGAGCAATTTTTACAGCAGTATGTGCCCGTGAGGTAGTAGCTCCACCTATCAGTAATGGTATTTCCATTTTGCGCTCCTGCATCAGTTGGGCTACATGCACCATCTCATCTAGTGATGGTGTGATCAATCCGCTCAATCCTATGATGTCGACATTTTCCTGCACTGCGGTCTGTAATATTTTCTCCGCAGGCACCATCACCCCCAGGTCTATAATGTCGTAATTATTACAAGCCAATACAACACCCACAATATTTTTGCCGATATCATGCACGTCGCCTTTCACTGTGGCCAGCAATATTTTTTTTCTGTTGCTACTTTGGTTGTTTTGCTGTTTTGTTTGTTCAATATATGGTTGTAAAAAGGCCACAGCTTTCTTCATCACACGCGCACTTTTCACCACCTGCGGCAGAAACATTTTTCCGCTGCCAAAAAGATCACCTACTACCTGCATGCCGGCCATGAGCGGACCTTCAATGATCTCCAGTGGTCCGGGGTATGCGGGCAATGCCTCTTTCATATCTGCTTCAATATGATCGGCGATGCCTTTCACTAAAGCGTGCTGTATGCGCGCTTCAAGGGGCAAGCTGCGCCAGGTATCTGTTTGAACTGCTGTTTTATCTTTTTGCTTTAACTGTTCTGCAAAGCTGATGAGCTTTTCTGTTGCATCCGGATGGCGATTCAATAATACATCTTCAATATGTTGTAATAATGCCGCATCAATATTTTCATAAATATCGATCATGCCTGCATTCACAATACCCATATCCATACCTGCTTTGATGGCATGGTATAAAAATGCACTGTGCATGGCTTCGCGAACGGTATTATTGCCCTGAAATGCAAAGGATATATTACTTACGCCACCGCTCACTAAAGCACCAGGCAGATTTTCTTTGATCCATGCGGTTGCTTTAATAAAATCAACAGCATAATTATTGTGTTCTTCAATGCCTGTGCCTACCGTTAAAATGTTCGGATCGAAAATGATATCGGTAGGGGAGAAGTGTACTTCTTCTGTCAGTATTTTATAAGCACGTGCACAAATAGCAATGCGATGTTCGAAGCTTGTCGCCTGACCGGTTTCATCAAATGCCATCACGATAACTGCTGCACCTAACCTGCGTGCCTCGCGTGCATGTTGTTTGAATGCAGCCTCACCTTCTTTCAGAGAAATGGAATTTACTACCCCTTTTCCCTGAATACATTTTAATCCCGCTTCAATCACTTCCCATTTACTGGAATCTATCATCACCGGTACTTTCGAAATATCCGGTTCTGCGGCTATGAGATTCAGGAAAGTGCGCATTACTTCAACGGAGTCGAGCATCCCTTCATCCATATTCACATCAATCATCTGCGCACCATTCTCCACTTGTTGACGCGCAACCACTAATGCTTCATCATATTTCTCTTCCGTTATTAATCGCTTGAATTGTTTACTGCCTGTAATATTGGTGCGCTCACCCACATTGAGGAAATTGCTTTCCTGATAGATCACTAATTTTTCCAGACCTGAAAATTTTGGTAATCGTGGAAGCGTTGGCGGTACCCGCGGCGGATATTTTTTTGCTTTTTCTGCGATATAGCGAATATGATCAGGCGTGGTGCCGCAACATCCGCCAATAATATTTACCCAGCCATGTTGCAGATACACTTCTACATCGTTGCCATTGCTTTCAGGTGTTTCATCATATTCACCAAAAGCATTGGGTAAACCTGCATTCGGATAAGCTGATACAAACAAATCTGTTTCGCGGGATAATATTTCGATATGTTCCTTTAATTGTTTCGCACCAAGTGCACAATTTAATCCAATACTCAACAATGGCAAATGACCCATAGAAATAACAAATGCTTCGAGTGTTTGTCCGCTCAACGTGCGACCACTAGCATCTGTTATGGTTCCACTTACCAT
>JAYRVB010000236.1:0-3148 GCA_041918775.1 Chitinophagales bacterium | reverse complement strand
GGTATCATTCAGAGCGCAGAAGACGAATTGTCGCGCGCAGGCAGTTGTATGTCGCCTGATGGCCCGATCACAGGAGATGTATTGACCGGATATCCGCCGAGCTTTAACTGGCTCAACAACAATGGATATTGCTACGACATACCGACCACGAAGAATGCCACCTGGTGTTGGACCTTTACCTCTCCGGGCACAGAAGTAACGCTGGATTGTGGTTTTTCGGTTGATGTTTGTGGTGGTGCCTGGGCCTATTGGTTCAGTAACTTTAAATTGTATACCTGCGCACCGGCCTGCGCACTTGTAGGAACCGGATTGAGTTTCACAGGACTTACACCCGGCGCTTGTTACACCTGGTGTTTCAATACCAATTTTGATGGATGTGGCGCAGCTTATGGGTTCACCATGTTATGCCCCTATTATATATATGACGGGCCGATCTTACCGATCACGCTCAGTTCCTTTACAGCCTACTCTGCGCAAAATCAGATATTCGTGCAATGGGATACAGAAAGTGAATCGGGTGCCATTTCCTATAATGTGGAACGCGCAGCGGACGCACTGAATTTCGAATCCATAGGCACTGTAAAAGCCACCGGATCACCGGCAACTACGGCGCATTATCAATTTACCGATGCTTCAGCTTTACCCGGCACAAATTATTATCGACTCAGGCAGATCAACAGCGATGGTTCAGAAACGATCAGTGAGGTGATCAGTTGCGTTTTATCCTCGGAACCGGCCATACGCCGCTATTATTCCCTGGGTGGCAGCCTCATCGAAATAGATGATGTACCTGCGGGATTATATATTGAGGAAACTCAGGCAGGAGAGGTGATCCTACGCAAACTGTACTATAAATCCTGATCTTCCCGTAACCCCGCCTGTTGGTGATTTGTCCATTCCGAGTTATCTTCATATCCGGAATTCCCTAAACACGACCCGAACGACAGGGAAACGGTCGATATGAACAGGCTATTTAAAGTACTCCTCATTTGCAGTGGCATGTTGTGCCCGCTGCTAGTATCCGGACAAAGTTTACATGGTGCACCCGGGGTGCGCGTATACAATTATACATCCTTTACGTTTGAACCAAAATCTGTAAATCGCGGATGGGAGACCCTTACACGCGATTCATTGAAATCGCATCCCGAATATGGTGTTATTCCCTATAATGCACCTTGCACCGAATGTGTTGAGGTACTAAGTGAGCGCACGGCCAGTACGCGCAAATTCATTAAGAATAATGGAGAAGGCAATACCTTTTTATCTACAGCATCGCTGATCGATCTGCATTATCCGGATAGCACGGGTGTATGGTTGAGCTATGATCCGCGACTCACCCCTACCGTAGTGCCGGGTGTATTTGAATCACGTCGACAACCCAATACAACGGTGCTGAATATGCAGGAAGGTTACAGCAGTATTGCGCTGATAGATGGTGAGCAATTTATTTTTAATCAGTCATTGCGTGCATATTATATCAATGCATTAGGTATGGAAGTTATGGTGGATACCATAAACCGTTCTACCTATTCGGTTGGTGATGATGGCGCGATGATCAGTGATGCATTTACGGGTATCGATCAGCAATTACTTTATGGTCGCTCCCTGATAAAATCGAATTATGTGATTCGAAATTCCGCTACCATACAACCGATATTCAATCAGTTTGTGATAGAAGATGTTTTTGAAATCCCTGAAGGCTACACTTTGCAAAAAGATGTGTATGAAGGTGTTTATGGTTCAAAGGGCTGGTGGTATGGCGAGTTGGTTTTAGAAAATGCCAGTGGACTGGAGATGGGCAGAATTGCACGTCCATTATTGATCGACAGCGACACCTCCGGTGCGAGTGACGGAAGTATGCAACAGGATATCATCGGCTATGAGATCATTCAGGATGGCAACGTCATTACTTTGCGTATGCTGATCGATGCAAACTGGTTGCGTGCACCAGAACGCGTGTTTCCGATCCATATAGATCCAACCGTATATGGTACCACTGCAACGTGGACCGGTGTAAATGGTGCAGATGATGCGCCGAATTGGTGTACTGTAACATTAGCCGTTCCAACACCTGCGAACGCAACCCTTACAGGTTCATCCATTTATTGGGAATTTGTTGCCACAGGAGCGAATTGTCCGCCAAGTTGCAGAATGAATGATCTACAAGTGCAGATCTTCACCATTTGCGATTATAGTCCTACTCCGCTTGGTGTATGGATCTGTCCCGGATGTACACCAGCAGGCACCTGGATACCTACTGTAGATGACGCCACCACGGCAGATCTTGTTACGTGTTTCACACCGCAATGCGCATCCTATAATATTAACTTCACGATCAACTATAATCAATTCAATTGCGTAACTGCAGGCACCTGTGTTACTTCCTGTGCGTACCTGCAGGAATTTGCGGTGACCATAGAAGGTGAAACATTAACAGCAACTGCATTGGCTGAAGGTGTGCCCACTTATATTGTTGTGGATTGCACCGATCAATCCGGTTGGTTATCTACTTCCACACCAAATTATGGTGTGCCGCCTTACACGTATGTATGGACTCCGGGTGGATACACGTTCAGTCCGGTATATGTAACATTTCCGATGGGGGTTACAGTATATACAGTAACCATGACCGATGCTTGCGGACAAGTTTTTGTAGAAACAGTTACCGTGACCAATAATTGCGTGACCCTGCCGATAGAATTATTGTCATTCAGTGGCCAGCATGTGGATGGCGCAAATTTCCTGCAGTGGTCCATTGCTCCGGAAATGGTAAATAAAGCATTTTATATTGAGCGCAGTGCCAATGGTCGCGATTTTATACCTATAGGAAAAATCGATGGCACAAACACCATGCAAACCGCCTTTTCATTCACCGATGATCAGGTAGCGTATCCGATATTATATTATCGATTAATGCAAATAGAAGCAGATACCGCTCGCAATTATTCAGATGTGATCGCTATACAATCTGATATTCGCACGGATGCTATGGTCATTAACAGGTATGACTCTGCGACCGGGCAATTGCAGGCCACCATTTTTGCTTTACACGGCGGATCTGAGCACTTAACCCTGGTGGATGTGCAGGGCAGAACAGTGGCACAATTACCCCTCACCTTACAGGAGGGCACCAATATTGCAGAACTGC
>JAYRVB010000235.1:0-3916 GCA_041918775.1 Chitinophagales bacterium | reverse complement strand
CAATATTCATGTGCGTTATGATGCAGATATGGTGTATATTTTTGCTCAGGTGAAGGATAATGATCCATTGCAAAATAACAAGCAGGAATCATTCATTTGGAATGGTGATGCGATCGAGATCGCTTTTGCAACCAATCCCGAAGCCTATAAGCTGCGCAGAAATTTTTTGTTGTCTGATATGCATATCGGCATTCGCGCAAATAACACCCCGATGATCTGGGATTGGAGAGCCGGTAAACAGATCAGCGCCGATGTACGCACTGCAAAAACAGAAAATGGATATGTGGTAGAAGCTGCTATCTCATGGAAATCATTGAATACCATTCCGTGGAAAGCCGGCAACAGCTATGGCTTTGAATGCGCTATTGATGATGCACCCGCTAATGGCGACAGAACCAGTCAGGAGCGATGGAACGATAATTACAATGCCGACTTCCATATTAACCCTTCACAATGGGGAAGAATTGAAGTCAGATAAATAGGAAACATATGGTAGTATCGCAGATACAGAAAATGCTGTACTTTTTTCTGCTGAGCACTTGGTGTATCAGTAGTGCTTCGGCGCAATTCGCTACAGACCCAGAGATAGAGGCGCTTATCGACAAAATGACCATCGAAGAAAAGGTGGGTCAGATGACACAACTGAATCTGGATGTGATCAGTAAAGGGGAGATCTATAACCTGGTGGAACCCCATCAACTGGATATGGAGAAATTACGCAAGGCCCTGGTAAACTACCACGTGGGCTCCATTCTCAATTGTGGTGGTCATGCCTATACCAGAGAGCATTGGAGAGAAATTATCGGAGAGATCCAACGCGTGGCTACCAAAGAAACCAGATTAGGTATTCCGATCATCTACGGAATTGATGCGATCCATGGCGCCAATTATACCCTGGGCAGCACGCTGTTCCCACAACAACTTGGTCAGGCCGCCACATTTAATGAACTGCTGGTGGCACGTGCAGCAGAAATCACGGCATACGAAGTGAGGGCAAGCGGCATCACCTGGAACTTCTCACCGGTATTAGACCTCATGCGCAATCCACAGTGGTCGCGATGCTTTGAAACATTTGGCGAAGATGTACTCCTTGCGCAAAATATGACGCGCGCAACCATTATCGGATATCAGGGGGAACAACTCACAAATGATCCGGTAAAAGTAGCCGCCTGTATGAAACATTTTTTGGGATACAGCCTGCCACGCACCGGTATGGATCGCACGCCGGCATATATTCCGGACATCATGCTGCGCGAATACTTTCTGCCTACCTTCATTGAGGCAGTTGAATCAGGTGCGGCTACTGTAATGATCAATAGTGGAGAGATCAATGGCATCCCGGTGCATGCAAATAAAAAAATAGTGACAGACCTGCTGCGCACAGAATTAGGATTTGAAGGCGTGGCAGTTACCGACTGGGAAGACATCATGAAACTCAACAACTTCCACAAAGTGGCCCCAACCATGAAAGATGCAGTGCGCATGGCCATTGATGCCGGTATTGACATGAGCATGGTACCCAACAATTATGAATTCTGCGACCTGCTGGTGGAACTAGTTAAAGAAGGCACGATAACTGAAGAGCGATTAGATGTGTCAGTAAGAAGGATCCTCATACTAAAAAAGAAACTTGGTTTGTTCAACAACCCAATGCCCATAGCAGATAACCAGTACAAAGGATTTGGCGATGCGGCAGGTAAAATGATCAGTCAGGCTACTGCTGAAGAATCCATCACCTTACTGAAAAACAACAAGGCCTTGCCCTTGAGCACCAATACTAAAGTATTGGTTACAGGTCCGGGTGCAGATAGTTACATCATGCTGAACGGCGCATGGACTCGCACCTGGCAGGGCACTGATACCAAATGGGACGACCCGTCTGTTGCCTCTATTTACGACGCAATGAAATTAATTGGTGGCGACCAGGTTCAATATGTAGAAGGGTGCACAACAAACGCACTTACCAATGCGCAGGCAGCACTTGAAGCAGCAAATCAGGCAGATGTGATCGTGGCTTGTTTAGGTGAATTACCATCAACAGAAATTCCAGGCAATATAAAAGACATGGATCTGGATCAGGCGCAATTGGACTATATTAAATTACTTTCCTCAAGTGGTAAGCCGATCATATTAGTACTCACAGAAGGAAGACCGCGCATCATCAGAGAAATTGAACCTTTATGCAGCGCTATCCTTCAATTGTATTATCCGGGCGATTATGGCGGAAAGGCTGCAGCAAATATTCTATACGGCAAAGTTAACCCATCGGGAAAGCTACCCTATACCTATCCAAAATATACCAATGCGTTATTGTGGTATGATCACAAGCATACAGAAACCATGGATATTGATTTCGGCAATGATGCTTTCGATCCACAATGGACATTTGGTTTTGGGTTGAGCTATACGCGTTTCGAATATACCAACCTGACCATATCTAACGACACCATGCGCAATACAGGCATTGATGTTTCAATCACTGTAAAGAATGTTGGATCCATGACGGGTAAGGAGGTGGTGCAGGTATACCTTTCGGATCAGTTCGCGAGTGTGACACCTGCTGTAAAAAAATTGAAAGCATATCAAAAGATCGAGCTACAACCACAGGAAAGCCGGGTGCTCACCTTCCACATCACACCTGAACAATTACATTTTGTGGGTACTGATCTCAAATGGATAAGTGAAGCCGGTTGGTTCGATATTGAGATCGAAGCTCATAAAACACCATTTTACTATAACCCAAATTGATGGCGATGCGCGTTACGAAAACTTTAGGTGCCGCTTTTTTTGCTTTACTGGCATTTGGCTGCAAGCAATCTGATCCTGAGGAAATGTTAGGCAGAATTGGTGATGTAGTATACTTTTCCGGGTACACCTGGGATGTGAAAATATTTGAACAATATCAGGTTGGTCCCGGTCCAAATTACTTCTCAGGACATTATGAGGATGTGTTTGTCGACGAAAACGGCTACCTGCATCTGCGCATAGCCGAACACGATGGCAAATGGTTTTCCAGCGAAGTGATATCGCAAATGAATATGGGTTATGGAAAATATACCTGGGTAGTGCAGGCCGATCTCGAAAATATTCCGGAAAACACTACCCTGGGGCTTTTCACATGGGATAATAACACTTTCTATGAGGAAGCTAACTCAGAAATAGATATTGAAATATCCAAATGGGGCGATCCTGATGAAGAAAACACCTTGCTGTTCAGCGTACAACCGGTCAATTTCGGCCCTTATTACCCTGAACGCACGCATCTGGCGGAAACAAATGCCGGTGAACTTATCGGTGTTACCACACATACCTTCACCTGGACCGACACGCTGGTCGTATGGTACAGCTATGCTGGCAACACCGAAGATCCTGAAAAACTCCTCGCTACCTGGAGTTTCGATCTGGATAATCCGGCCCGAGTGAAAAACGAAAATGGAAACAGCTCTTTGCCTATCATCATTCCGGCACCCGGAGCAACAACTAATGCGCGAATGAATTATTGGCTTTTACCGTGGATCTCATCAGTCCCTACAGACGGACTCGAACAAGAGGTAATTATTCAAAAATTCTCATACACTGCTTATTAATTCGCGGATAGGCCTATTGTATCCATCTCAAAATTACCATAGGCTTATCTGTTGAGTATATTAACCCCCTCTTTAAACTCGCACATCCTGGAAGTTTAAGCAACACGAACACACAGTTATATTCCACTCCAAGCACCCCATATTTCCTCCGTGCCCTCTGTGCCTTCTCCGTGCCCTTTGTGTCCTTGTATTTATTGTGCTGTACAATAGAAATACAAAGGAACGCTGAGCCTGCGGCCGCTGATTTGACAGATTAACGCTGATTAATGCATGTATTTTATTAACGAATTGACGAATTAACAAATTAACGAATTACTCTCCGTGCCCTT
>JAYRVB010000234.1:0-3629 GCA_041918775.1 Chitinophagales bacterium | reverse complement strand
GTCTTCTTCGGAGAATTCCTGTCCTCCCATTTCGGCGCTGAGGTCCGTTTCGGCTTCCGGTCCCCCGTCGGTTTCGACGCCGGCTTCCGGTTGTTGGTTCTCTTCATTGTGTTGGTTTTGGGCGTCCTCGCGACGCTCTTGGTTTAATTGCACTTTGTTATATACCTCATCTTCGGTCATGCCATCCATGATATCGGATGGTGAGCCAATGGTGAGGTCTTTTTGTTCAAATTCCTTCAACTTTGGCAACTCATCGAGGTTGTTGATGCCGAAGTAATCCATAAAATACTGGGTAGTGCCGTATAACAATGGGCGACCAGCCGTTTCGGCTCGTCCGGTGATGCGGATCAGGTCGCGTTCCATGAGTTTTTGTATGGTGTGATCGCAGTTTACCCCTCTGATCTGTTCGATATCGGTTTTGGTAACCGGCTGGGCATAAGCGATAATGCTCAAACACTCGAGCGCAGCCACCGAAAGCTTGCGCTTGGAGCGGTGTTGCAGCAGCACGGTGATCACCTTGTGGAAATATGGTTTCGACAGGAACTGAAAACCACCTCCGGTGCGTATGATCTCATACACGTGATCATCGCTTTCGTACTTGACCATCAGTTGCTCAACATGCTCCTGGATGGCTTCCAGACTTACCTCCTCACCGGAATACGTAAACAGGACCGTTTGCAGGTCGGCGGCAGAGATTGGCTGTTCGCTGCTGAATATGAGGGCTTCTATGAGTTTCTGCAAATCATTCATCGGGCTGCAAATGTAACGAATTGACGCTGTTTGGGGGAAGGAATTTGGAGAGATTTTTGCTGGTAAGGCTCTGATTGACCTACCTTTGAAGCTATGCATCGACTCTTGTATGCCTGTTTGGCCTTTTTTTGGGGTTTAAGCCTCTCTTTTGCCCAATCGATCAACTTCCTGCCTATGACGCCGGAAAACGCCATGAAGCAATCTGCAGCTGAAAACAAGCCTGTAATGTTCATGGCTTACCAAAAAACCTGTGGCCATTGTGAAAAGATGCTCAATGAGGTGTTTCCGGATACCGCCGTGAGCAACTTTTACAATACCCATTTTTTAAACGTGAAACTCGACCTGCTCGATGAGGCGATGGCTAAAAAGTATATCCCGAAATACAATATCAGCTCCTTCCCTACCTTCATTATTCTGAACGGCAAAGGCGAAGTGTTGGCACAATACGTAGGTGAATTCAAAGCGGAAGAATTTGTGCATCAGGGTAAACTCGCCCTGGATCCTGAGCGACAATTGCCTTACCTCCGCAACAATTTTGAAAAAAATCCGGCCGATAGTGTGGCCACCTATGCCTACCTGCTGGGTTTATCGAGAGGGCGACTAAGTACGCAACCAATTGCAAATCAATACTTTGCTGCCAATGGCAATACCCTTTCTACAGATGCTTACAACTGGAAGATCGTAAGCATGAGTGTCAGCGACATGTATTCACCGGTATTTCAATTCATCCTGCAAAACCGCGAGGCATTTGCTGCAGCTACTTCCCAGAAAAAAGTGGATCGCAAATTATACCTCACTGCTGCCTATAATCTGCAATTAGCCATCAGTATGAACGATACGGCCAATTACGCCAAACAGCGCAGTGTAGCCGTTACCCTTGATCTGCATACTGTTGATTCATTGGTCTTTGTGAACGACCTGAACATCTACGAAAAGAATAAGTTGTGGGACAAATATATTTCCTCTGCGCGCAGCGGTGCCGAAAAGTATGTATGGAGCAATTCCATCCTGCTACGCAGGATATCCGAAAACATTTACGAACACAGCAACGACCCTTCCGTATTACAGAAAGGCGCCAATTTTGCCGTACGCAGTGCAGAGCTACGTCCTGATTATTTCAGCAATCTATCAGCCGCCAAGATCTACCAAAAACTCGGCTATACCGACCTCGCCAAAAAATACGCCCAGATAGCCATAAACGAAGGCGCCAAAACAAACGTGAACGTGAGCGAAGCGAATTTGATTTTGGGAAAATGAGGGGATAGGAGAAAGGAGAAATGAGTAAGGAAAAAGTGATTGACTTTTCAAGAAAAAAATGCAACTTACAAGCATTTTCCTGATACCTGATACCTGATCAAAAAAAAAGACCCATCGTCCGATGGATCTTTTAAATAGTATGGAAATACCGATCAACTTCCCTGCAGTGCAGCAGCACCCGAAACGATCTCAGTGAGTTCCGTGGTGATCGCGGCCTGACGAGCGCGGTTGTAGCTGATCTTGAGTTCTTTCAGCAATTCATTCGCATTGTCGGAAGCCTTATCCATGGCTGTCATACGCGCACCATGTTCTGATGCGTTGCTGTCGAGCACATAACGGAAAAAGGTGGTATTCAGGATGCGCGGTACCAATTCCTGTATCATTTGCTCCTTTGCAGGATCGTAAATGTAATCGGTGCGCACTTTTTTGCCGCCCGCAGAAGTTTCCATTTTGCGGATTGGCAAAAACTGTTCTGTTTCCAGTATCTGAGTGGCTGCGTTCTTAAACTTGTTATATACCACTACCACTTCATCATACTCCCCTTTCACAAATCCCTGCTTGATGCGTTCCGTAGCTTGTGCAACAGATTCGAAATTGAGGTTGTGAAATAAATTGATGTAGTCGGTATTCAGGGTATATGGCATACGCTTCATTTGATCATAGGCTTTTTTACCTACAAACATGACGTGTATGTTTTGCTTTGGCAGGTGTGCGTATTTCTCTTCGATAGCGCGCTTGATCGCTTTTACCACGTTAGAGTTAAATGCACCGCACAATCCTTTGTCGGAGGTAATCGCCACAAGCAACACATTTTTTACTTCGCGTTGCTGTGCAAATTCGATCTTCACATCATCACCTGCAGCTTCGGCAATATTGCTGAGCAATTCACCCATTTTCAATGCGTACGGACGCATTTGTAAAATGGCATCCTGTGCGCGGCGCAATTTTGCCGCAGACACCATTTTCATCGCCTTGGTGATTTGTTGTGTACTCATCACCGAGCTGATGCGCGTGCGTACTTCTTTTAATTTTCCCGCCATGACTGGTTAAGGGTATTAAGCGTTATAATGTTTACTCATATCTGCACCCACTTTCTCTAAAACGGAAGTGATCTCGTCGGTAAATTGTCCCGATTTCAAACTGTCCAATGTTGATTTATGGTGCGTTTCCAGATACGTGAGATATGCATCTTCAAATGCTTTTACTTTTTCTACCGGAATATTGCCCAACAAACCTTTTGTTCCGAGGTAAATGATCGCAATTTGTTTTTCTACGGTCAGAGGTGAATATTGTTTCTGCTTCAACACTTCCACGTTGCGCTTACCTTTATTCAATACAGCCATAGTAGCCGCATCGAGGTCAGAACCGAATTTCGCGAAGGCTTCCAACTCGCGGTACTGTGCCTGATCGAGTTTTAAGGTACCTGCTACTTTCTTCATGGATTTGATCTGTGCGTTACCACCCACGCGACTTACAGAGATACCTACGTTGATCGCAGGACGAATACCTGAGTTGAACAGGTTGGATTCGAGGAATATCTGACCATCGGTGATGGAGATCACGTTGGTAGGGATATATGCAGAAACGTCGCCGGCCTGTGTTTCGATGATCGGAAGGGCTGT
>JAYRVB010000233.1:0-2692 GCA_041918775.1 Chitinophagales bacterium | reverse complement strand
CATAGCTGCCATTGCTGGGCTTGTCGAGACAGCCCAGTATATTCATCAACGTACTCTTTCCAGAGCCGGAAGGCCCCATGATGGCTACGTACTCATTCTTTTTGATCGTGGTATTGAGCCCTTTGAGCACTTCGATCTTCACCTGACCCAGGTCGTAGGTTTTTCGAATGTTTTCCAGGCTGATGATATCCATGGGTGCACTCATTTGCGGATCACTTTAGGCACTTTGAAATAATCGCTGTCGGCCAAAGGTGCATTTTTGAGCGCCTCCTCCTTGGTGATCTCCATATGCGGCTCATCCGAGCGCATCACATTAGTGGCACTATTGATGTATACGAGGGGTTCCACACCAGTTACATCCACCTCATTCAACTTGTCGATAAAGTTCAACATATTGGAGAGATTGAGCTCTATGGCCGCACATTCCTCTTCGCTGAATTCCAGTTTAGAGAGTGAAGCCAGTTTATCGATCAAAGCCTTATCCACTTTCATAGGGTAAAGGTAAGACGATTTTTGTGGATGCCGAAAGCCATTCACACAGTTTAACTGGCCTTTTCTCAGGCAGAAAGCACCGCAGATGCCGCTACTTTTTTCTATTTTCGCCGCATGGAAATCGTAGTCAGTGGCACCCGTCCAACAGGCATCCTGCATTTGGGCAATTATTACGGTGCGGTGCGCAATTATGTCAAGTTGGGTGAAGACCCCTCCGTAAAGGGGTATTTTTTCATTGCGGATTACCATTCACTGACCACGCACAATAATCCGGCAGAATTACAAGTACTGGTGAAACAAACCATTGCCACGTATCTCGCCTGCGGACTTGATCCTGAAAAAGTAGTGATCTATGTGCAGAGTGATGTGCCACAAATTCCTGAATTATACCTGCTGTTGAATATGATGGCCTATAAAGGTGAGTTGGAAAAAGTGGCCACCTTCAAGGAAAAGATCAAAATTCACAATGAAAATATCAATGCCGGTCTGCTCACGTATCCGGTGTTAATGGCTGCCGACATCATTGTGCATCGCGCGCATAAAGTACCTGTTGGAAAAGATCAGGAACAACATTTAGAAATGACGCGCAATTTTGCGAAGCGTTTTAATTCGCGTTATGATGTTGAATTTTTCCCTGAGCCTATTGCCTATAATTTCGGTGAAGAACTGGTAAAAGTGCCGGGATTGGATGGTTCTACCAAAATGAGCAAAACCGGTGGTGAAACCAATGCCATTTTTTTAAATGAGGAACCCGACAGCATCCTGAAAAAAATCAAGCGTGCGAAAACAGATGCAGGACCTACCGCACCCAATAGTCAAAAACCACAGGAGATCGTAAACCTGTTTGCCCTGATGCAGATCGTGAGCAAAGCAGACACCGTGGCATTCTATGAAGATGCATGGAATACCTGCACGATTCGTTATGGCGACATGAAAAAGCAACTTGCTGAAGATATGATCAGCTACCTGGCGCCTATCCGCGAGCGCATCAACGACCTGGTGCGCGATGAGGCATTGCTGGGTAAGATCGTGAAGCGCGGTGGAGAAGCCGCCCGTGAAAGCGCAGAAAAAACTGTGTCGGAAGTGCGAAAAATAATGGGAATTAATTACTTTTAACCTCTCCGGGAAAGGTATACACACCACCTGTCCCTTCGAATCCTAATAACCCGAACGATGGCAAAATCCAACAAGCCGGCCAAGAAGACGAGCAAGGCTGAAAAGAAGGCACCGGCTAAGAAAACCGCAGTAAAAGAGACTGCCAAACCTGCAAAAGCGGCAGCTAAAACAAGTAAATCCGATAAATCCGATACACAAACCAAATCCCCTAAAACTGCTGCACCTGCCAAACCACAGTTTGATACCGGACGTGTCATTCGCCACGTGGCCGTTGCGGGAAATATCGGTGCCGGAAAAACCACACTTACACAATTACTCGCCAAACATTTTGGTTGGGAAACACATTTCGAGGATGTAGAGAACAATCCCTATCTGTACGACTTTTATCAGGACATGCCGCGTTGGGCATTCAATCTGCAGATCTACTTTTTGAATAGTCGTTTTAAGCAAATTCTCGACATTCAAAAAGGCAATAAAACCATCATTCAGGATCGCACCATTTACGAAGATGCTCAGATCTTTGCACCGAACCTGCATGCCATGGGGTTAATGAGCACGCGCGATTTTCAGAATTATACAGAAATATTCAACTCCATCACTTCCCTGATCTCTCCACCTGATCTGTTGATCTATTTGCGCGGTTCCATTCCGGCATTGGTGAATCAGATCCAGAAACGTGGTCGCGAATATGAAGATAATTTACGTCTGGATTATTTGCGCCGACTCAACGAATATTATGAAGCGTGGATCAGCAAATACAAGCACGGAAAATTACTGATCATTGATATCGACCAGATCAACTTTGCCGAAAACCAGGAAGACCTTGGCCAGGTGATCCAACGCGTACAGACCGAATTATACGGTTTATTCTAACACTGATGTTTCCCGTCGAACAATTTCGTCGCGATACGCCCGGATGCAACGGTCGGATACATCTAAACAATGCCGGCTGCTCTTTACATCCGCAGATCGTAGTGGATACTGTCACCAATTATTTACGCGATGAAGCCATTTATGGCGGATACGAACTGGCTGCAGAAAGACAGGATGCTATTCAGGATTTTTATCGGGCAGCAGCTACCTT
>JAYRVB010000232.1:0-3258 GCA_041918775.1 Chitinophagales bacterium | reverse complement strand
TACGCATGCTCGGCGCGCCTGTGCGCATAAAAGAATTAATGATGGAGGAGCAGGTGGCATTTGATGAAGCATTATTACAGGAACAAATCAAAGAAATGTATCCATTCGACTCAGTTGGATATTTGCCCCCAACTAAAGGTATTGTAAAGCTGATCGCGGATGTATATGTGATCGAAGTGATGGTAGATGGAAATATGACGCGCTACCTTCCGGCCATTTTACCAAAAGAATTTCAGCAGGCAGAAAAAGCAGTGATCATCTCCGGCACCATCGGAAAAATTCCGGCTAATGCGCGATTAATGGGCACGCCGCTTACACTGGATGAAATTAAAAACGATTAAGACTGTACAGAAATAGGGGGCCGTCTATATAATCCTGAAAATCCTCATAAATACAAGGACACAGAGGGCACGGAGAAGGCACAGAGAGCACGGAGTTTAATTCGTTAATTTGTTAATTCGTCAATTCGTAAATAAAATACATGCATTCATCAGCGTCCATCCGCCAAATCAGCGGCCGCAGGCTCCGTGTTCCTTTGTATTTCAATCGTACAGTACAATAAATACAAGGACACAGAGGGCACGGAGGAAGAGTGCAGGTAATTATCTGCGTTTGACTGCAGTTAATTTTAAGGATTGAATGAACCTGTTCACATTGTTTGACACGGTAACATTACTATCGCCGCCGGCAACAAATTGATATACACTGTTGCCATCAAAGAAGATGTAGATGCGATAGGTTTTGCGATTCATGAGATACATTTCCACGTATCGGCCTTCCACGCCATTATTTTCGATCACTTCTACTTTTTGCGATTTGCCGATATATTGTTTTTCGGCTTGTGCGATCAGGTCGTCGAAGAAGGTTTTTTTGTTTCCGAATTTATGTCCCGGAGGATAATTGCTAACGGTAACCTGATAATCCACTAATTCTTTATAGTCGGCTGCGGCATAGGTAGTTACCTGCATAGGACCGCTTGGCAGTGTATAGGTTTTGGTAGATTTGGAAGGCTCCATCGGTAAATAGCAAGAGAACGAAGGTTGTTCAAAGAAAAACCAGTTCACAAAAACGTTTTCTCCTGTTTCGAAAGAATTCAGGAACGATTCTGCGTACACAGAATATGGATTATCGCCCGGACCACCAACCAATAATTGATACAATATATTATCCTGCAATAAAAACAGCGAACGGATAAAGAAGGAGTCGCTTACCGCAGTAAATTCGCGACCTGTAAAGTTCGGATTAGAAATAATGCGCTGACCAACGATCTGTCCGTTCATTTGATTGCGGGTTGCTTCAATAAATTGATTGAAGAAAACATTCCGGTCGTTTATTTTAAATGATGGAGGATACACGGTATAGCCTACAGAATAAAACAAATCTGATTTTGCGTGATTTGTCTGGTAAATAAATTTTCTGATCTCTCCCGCTTCACCCCATGGTTCTACACTCGACTCCCAATTGGCTTTTGCCGGCACCATCACCTGAAAGTTTGCCTCTTCACCTTTGAGGCTGTACCAACTTTCAAGGAAAAGCGTATCGGCAGCAGCCATATCAAAGAAATCGCCAAAAGGATCGCGATAACCCAGGAATTGTTCTTTTGGTGTTTCCGCATTTCTGGCATTTACCACTTTGATGGATTCCGGATCGATATATCCACTGGTAGTTGGCTGCACAGCAAATGATGGAAACTGATCGGCAGGAATATTCACGGCCATCGCGTTTTCATCCGGATTATTATTGTTCAGATCAGGGCGTTCATCGCCGGTGTAGGCATTATATTCGAATGGTTCTGCACTTACGGCATATCCACGTGCTTCCAGTTTTTTTAATAAGCCATTTGCACCGGGAATAAGATCGGCATCTATAATGAATAAAGCAGATTGTTGCTGACAAAGTCCGTCCACCTTTTTGATCAACAGATCGTTCATGGCGTTGATCATAGTGGCAATGTAACCATCCTGTTCAGAGCTGTTGATCACCCGCAGATAATCGCTCATGGATTGCGTTTTGTAGTACTGAAATTTTTCAGCATCTGCATCCAGGAACACATTTTCGTTATTGATGTAATTACTCAGCACGGCAGCCTGTGTGGGATAGTCCATGAGGTCCATCACACCGGCGATCTGGCGAATGGTGACCAGGCTTAGGGTAGGTTTTTTCTGTTCGAGGGCAATATCCAGCAAAATGGTTTGTTGGTAGCCGATACCGGCAGAGTGGTCTTTATCGCGCAGCAGGTCGAGGATATAGAGTGGTTTCAGTGCGTAATACGACTCGATATTGTCTTTCAACTTATCGGCCACCATAAGCTCGAAGCGGATGCGGTCCTCACGGCGGTAGTAGCCTTTCAGCGTATTGTCGCCCGGCGCCTTCATGAATACCGGAATATTCTGGATCTCAGTTGCATCGGGCACGTTAAAAAAGGCAACGGTATTCACTTTTTCGATCACTTTGCTTGCGGGAGTGATCACGTCATAATTTTCGACACCGGGTAATTCGGTGCTGGCGAATATGTAAGAGGTAAATTTACCGTTCGGAGAAGTCACCTTCCACAGGAGCGATTCCTGGGCAAAAAGTGCCGATTGCACGAGCGTAATGAACAGGACTACACAGATACGAAGCTTCATAATGTGGCTTGATTCGGTAAATTTAAGGCAATAATTGGGGATTTGGGTAGGATTTTCTGACAGAACACGGGCGTTCGTGACCAGAAAAGACTACCCCAACCGGTTGATGAGCCTCGCCGTGACACAACGAAGTTCCAATGATTTCATGGGTTTTCTCCCGAAGTAGACCTTTAGACCACTACCTACTTCGCTTGTATTTAACAATTGATGGCATCCGAAAGAGGATTATTGGAATTCTCAAAGTGTTACTAGTGAATAATCACCTTTTTTGACGTATTCGTGAAAGCGTTTTGCACATGCACGATGTAAACCCCTGACACAAGGTTTTCCATGGAGATGTATGTGATAGCTTCGGCGAGGACATTTTCATATATGATGGCGCCTTGTGTATTGAAAACACGCACTTCTGAATGACCGGCGATGTTCAGGTCCGTTTCAACTATTATTTGATTGTCGCTTGAATAAATATGCCAATACAAATCGTATAGAGGGACCTCTTCGTCAGCAAGTTGTTTACCGGCAATGATACCCTGACCCGGTATTTCATTGTAGGCGTAAGACTTAATGATCAAAGTGCTACCGGCATCAACCACGTCACACCTGATCCAACCATAGTGATCCAGGCTGTCGG
>JAYRVB010000231.1:0-2091 GCA_041918775.1 Chitinophagales bacterium | reverse complement strand
TTAATCGTACATTTCTAAATGCACACGTTCTTTCGTATAGCCTAATGCTTCGAGATGTTTTCTGGCATCGCTCACCATATTGCGCCATCCGCATAAATAAAAATCCATGTCTTTAGCACCATTTTCACTGAGTTCGGTATAGCGCTCATGCACATAGCCGCTATGTCCGGTCCAGTGACTATCAGGTCTGCTCAGCGTAAGGTGGTAATGGAAGTGCGGATAGCTTTTTGCCAGTCCCTGCATTTCTTCCACATAGATCGCATCCTGCAGTGTGCGTGTTCCGAAAACCAAATGAATCTCAGGTGTGGGCGCATTGCTTTGCAATAATTGTAAAACCTGCGAACGAAAAGGCGCTATACCCGTGCCGGTGCAAATCAATACCAAGGGACGCTCTAACACTTTCGGTAACACGAAATTGCCTTGCGGACCGCGAAATTTCAAGGTGCTGCCCACCTGACACTGATCGAAGAAATAACCCGTGCCGGCACCATGTGGTTTGTGACTGATCACTAATTCAAACCGATTATCTCCCGAAGGGGCAGAGGCGATCGAATAGCTGCGCATACGCTGACTCGGCCTGTCGGCAATGGGCAGGTCGAAGGTTACAAACTGACCGGGTGTAAAATCAAACACCTCCAGGTCGTCGGCAGAAAAAAAATAACTTCTGGTGTGTGCGTTGTGCGACTTTACCTCTTGAATGGTGGCATTTTGCCAGGCTAACAATGACATATTGCAAAGGTAAGGTCTTGAAAGGCAAAAAAGTTCATTGCAGCATCCTACCTATGGTATGATGCACCGGAAACAGGGTTCACCTGGATATACTTGTTTAACCAGTGTGTGCACAAATCCGTTAGGAAGCACATTATTTTATGTAGAGCAGATAAATGCTTTTTATTCCCTTAATGTATGCATCCACGCGATGGGTGTATTTTATGTAATTTTACCCCCTCATTCATGGATCTCGTGGCGTTGCTCACCCGGTATCGTGAGCAGGATGTAAGAATCAAAGCGATAATTGAACAGTTGGAGAAAAAGTGCAAACAACTCCACCTGAAGGGCATCGCAGGCTCTTTACCGTCGTTTGTCGCCGCCTCCATCTACCACAAAGAAGGCAGAAATCACCTCTGTATCCTCAACGACAAAGAAGAGGCAGCGTATTTTCTGAACGACCTGCAAACGCTCCTGCCGGGCAAAGAGATCTTGTTTATTCCCGACAGCTTCAAAAAGCAAAACAGCTTTGAAGAGGTCAGCACCAACAATATCCTGCAACGCACCGAAGCGATCAACCGCATGTCGCACCCGCAAACACGCGGCGAGATCATCGTCACCTATCCGGAAGCACTGGTAGAAAAATTTGTGGTGCCGGAAGCACTCGAGGCGCAAATCATTTATATTAAAAAAGGGGAGAAACTCGATGATCATTTCATTATCGATGTTCTTGCTGAACATGGCTTTGAACGTACAGACTTTGTATACGAGCCGGGACAATTCTCTGTACGAGGTGGTATAATAGATATTTTTTCCTTTGGCAACGACTTGCCTTATCGTGTTGAGTTATTTGATGATGAAGTAGAAAGTATTCGCGTATTCGATCCCGCTACACAGATCTCGCAAAAACTGATCGCACAGGTTACCATTGTGCCGAATATCCAAACACAGTTTCGGGCAACACAGAAAGCGTCCTTGTTTCGCTCACTGCCGGCAGATACCTGCGTGTGGTGCAAAGATGCGCGATACACTTTTGAAGTGATCAATCAGTGCTATGAAAAAGCCATGGACTGGTATCGATTAGTGGAGGGCGAACACCTGCTGCATGCAGAGCATCCTTTCAAAGAACATCCACCCGAGGTCATGCTGATGTCGGCCGATATGCTCATGCAGGAGATAGATCCATTTACCTGGATAGAATTTGGCTTACACAGTAATTTCCCCGAATCGGTCGCCATTGATTTTTCTGCGGCACCGCAACCCCTGTTCAACAGAAATTTTGAAACACTCATCGCGCATTTGAAAGAAATGCATACCGCACGCTATGCGATGTATATTTTCATGAGTAATGCGCGACAAGCAGAGCGTTTTCATGAGATATTC
>JAYRVB010000230.1:0-4261 GCA_041918775.1 Chitinophagales bacterium | reverse complement strand
GTGTTGCTGCGCAAATGGATAGTAGTAATGATATTCGCATAGTTTATTTCACGCAAAGTCGCGAAGGCGCAAAGTTTATGGGAAGGTGATGTGCCATTCGTCTTGCAGTTTTTTCAAATCAGTTTCAAAGTATGGTGATACAATTTTCTTTTCTTCGTCTGTGAGTTTCGGGAGCTCTACCTGTTTGCGGTTCATGGCGTATATCTTGTCAATAATGCCACTTTTGATAATAAGGTTCCTGAAAGGGCGTATGAGCAATGTTAATGCCTTTCTGAGTGGATGATTTCTATTGAGCAGGAGTTGTTGCAGCCATTTGCTTTTTACACCGGTAGCGGCATTGAACGCAGCGCCTTGTTGGCTGAATGCCTGATAGGGGATGTTCAGAAAATCGGATAATCTTTTATATAAGGCTTCGGGATCCGCTTTGAGTTGGGATAACGTTCCGATAAAAAATTGCGTTTTAGGAAAATACTGTGCCCATACCGAAAGGTGCAGGGCATATAAACTGCCATAGCAATGACAGAGGTTATTTTTCTCTGCAATATCATTGGATGTCAATCTCTCCTGTTCGAGTGCGATGGTGTCCGGAAAAGCAATATCACTGCGCTCATGTCCGAACTGCACGCTATATTGATAATTGGAAAAGGCCCGTTCAACCGGATCGCGCAGCATGACGATGATGCGCATATCCGGATTGTATGCTTTAATGCGAGCAGGCGCATCGTGGTCCATCAATAAATACGTATCTGCGGTGGCGACGATCTTTTTTTCAGGACCATCGAACAAACTATGCACATATTTTTCGCCGCGTTGATAAAGATCCGGTAAAGAAAAATAATGTACTTCTTTTGTGATACTGAATTGTATATCCGGATGTTGTTCCATCCATGCAAAAACAGAAGTTGTTCCACTGCGACCGGCACCGATGATGATGGTATTTATTTTATTCATCTGCCGAGCATTTTCTTCGCGAGAAAATAATGATATTCCGCCTTTACAATATGTTCAAGAGGCCAATCAGCATATTCTGCAGGTATGCGATCGATATGTTGCGGATGTATGCGTGATTTCTGTAAGCCCGCTGTTCCAAAACTTCTTGACACGCCATATTCCGTATACATGGTATTAAATACAGACTGGTCTACACCATCGGCAGTAAAGGGAAAGGCAAATGGCGGGTGTTTACTATTGAAGCGGTTTCTGATATAGTCGACACTCAATTGCACCTGCGCCAATTGTGCAGCCGGAGCAATGTGGGTAAATTCAGGATGATCGACACTATGTGCGCCAAGGGTAAATCCTTCTTTGAGCATGGTTTCCATGTGCGACTCATGCATGTACAGCGCGTGGGCGGCCGTATAGCTTCTGAAGTCGAAGCCCACTGTGGTTGCGATACGATCTATGATATCTTCTCTCGCTGCGTCTAACTGCAATAAAAAACGTTTCACATCATGTACCCGAAATGTACTTTCTCCCCCCAAAGACTTCACAGCCGCTTCGAGATCCGGTGTAGGAACTTTTTCCAGGAGCAGGCTCACTTTATACCGATACATGAGCGCTTGATCATTGACAAAAGCGCTATTGATAAAAAATGTTGCTGGAATACCTTTTTCAAGTAAAATCGGTCGCACGATATGATACATTTCCGCGAGGCCATCGTCGAAGCTCAGATGGAAATAGGGTGTATCGGGCTGGAATCGTCCGCTCACCAGATCATCGAAATGCAGAGGTGTAAAATTGCGCAACAAAAAATCCATATCGCGCTCAAATGCAGCAACATTTCTTGCCTGATATAAATGCGTGATATGTGGCAGCGCATCGTTGCTCACCACATGATAAAACGGAAAAATGATATGCTGATCACTTGCCTTGATAAACTCCCGCATGGAACGTTTTTCAACACGTTTCCGAAAAGTGGAGAACCAGAGGGATTTGAGTGCAGGCATGTTTGTGCAAAAGTAATGTCTTTGGGGCAGGAAAGAGGAGGAAGGAGAAAGGAGATCAATTTGAATTTCTCATCGTTCCTCTTTCATTTCTCCTTTTCTCAGAACAACGTGAGCTGACCTGGACGGCGGAAATGTTCGGTGTTGTAAGCGAAGGGTTTTCGGTTGGGGAAGTGTTTATCGCGGGAGAGGCGGAAGAGTTGGTGAATAGATTCTGCGAGTGGGCCATCGCCGCGCATGCGTGTTTTCCAGCGGGAGTCGTTGAGGTTGCCCTGGTGGACGGCGCGGATATTATTGAGTACGCGTTCGGCTTTGTCGGGATACACTTTATGGATCCAATCCGTGAAAATTTCGGCGATACTGCCATTGAGTCGCACCATATTAAACCCGGCATTCCATGCGCCGTGATCGGCGGCTGCCTCGAGGATATCGGGAATTTCATGATCGTTTAGGCCAGGAATAACGGGACCTATCATGACAGAAACAGGGATCCCTTTTTCGCTAAGCTGCCTGACGATCTGCAAGCGTGCAGCAGCGGTAGAAGTGCGAGGTTCCATGACACGGCGCAGGGGTTCGTTTAGGGTAGTAATGGAAATGAACACATGCATTAGGTCCTTTTTCGACATAGGTTCAAGGATATCGATGTCGCGTAGGATAAGTTTGTTTTTTGTGATGATACCCGCCGGGTTTCCATAGCGCAGGCAGAGGTCGAGGAGACTGCGGGTCAGCTGCATTTTTCGTTCGATGGGCTGATAGCAATCGGTATTGCCGGAGAAGGTGATGGGGGTTACCTTCCATTTTTTATCCATGAATGCCTTCTCCAGCAGCTGAGGTGCATTGGGTTTGATGATGATGCGCGACTCGAAGTCGGCCCCCGCGCTCAAACCCCAATACTGGTGAGAATTGCGGGCATAGCAATAGATACAGCCATGTTCGCAGCCCTGATAGGGATTAACAGAGGCCGGCATTGGGGCATCGGGCGTGTCAATGAAGTTGACAATTGATTTGGGCAGTTCGGTAAAAAACTGTGTTTCAGCCGTTTGGGGCCACGCTTCATCGAGGCCTTCATAATGCTCCCGGGCATAGTTTTGGCTGTGGTAGGGGTTAAAAGGGTTGATCTGGGCACCACGACCTTTCAAAAAAATTTTTTCCGGATCTATTGGATTTTCCAAAATTGTCATTATTTTTGACAAATAAAGTCATAATTACTGACATTCGCAAACACAAAACAGAGCATATGTCATTTTTAGCAACCAATCTCAGGCATTTACGCGGGGAGCGTAAGATGAGTCAGCAGGAACTGGCCGAGATGATCGGCATAGGCAGAACCACGATCGCGAACATTGAATCGAACATCGCCAATCCGGGGCATAAAACCCTGGTAGAGATCGCGCGGGTGTTTGACATATCCATTGACGAGCTGTTGCACACCGATCTGACCAAGAAGGGTCGCGGTGCCGAAAAGTTCAGCGGTGGTATTTTATTCAAGCCCGTGGTGGTAACGGTAGATGAGCATGGGGAGGAGAACATTGTATTGGTAGACACGAAGGCGGCTGCCGGATATCCGACCAGGTTTCTGGAACCGGAGTTTTATCGCGAGCTACCAGCGTTTAAACTTCCCGGTTCAGATTATCGGAATGGCACATTCAGGTGCTTTCAGGTAGAAGGTGATTCGATGCAGGACACCATTCAGCATGGCGATTTTGTGATCGGTCGCTTTTGCGACAATCATTTTAAAGATGTGCGCGACGGCTATGTGCATGTGGTAGTCACCAATGACAATGTGTTGGTGAAGCGCGTGGTAAGCAAAGCTGAGTTTGAACATAAACTTTATCTGATCAGCGACAATGAAGCTTATCCGGAGATCGTAGTAGATATTGATGATGTGCGCGAGATCTGGTTTGTGAAAAGTAAAATATCCAGTTACATGCCAATAAAGAAAAATGATCTCGATAAAGTAATCGGAGATCTGACGATGCAGGTACATATGTTGAAGAGCAGGCTGGATCAGTTGGAGAGGAATTGAAATTAATGTGCAAATGTGCAGATGTGCAAATGTGCAGATGTATTTATGACGCTAAGGGGGGATTTTGCCGGGCTCTCCCGATAGTTATCGGGTTGCTGATCCAGAGTAATTGAGGTGACCACATGAACACACGAACACGTAAACACATGAACACAATTTACTAACCCGGAATGAGAGAGCGGATTGCTGTTGGAAAAAATATTTGGTAGATAATTTTTCGCTGCAACCGCTCTTGGGCCGGGGGTTCTAAACGATATTGGACAATGCTGTTGACATCGCCTGAATGGGTGGT